>SIBB01000119.1 GCA_009695395.1 Pedosphaera sp.
CTAGCAGGGGCAGCCGCGTTCGCCCTCATCATGGCTCTCGGTGAAGCTGGCTTCCTCTACACCGTGCTGAAACACGTCTTGCCCGGAAGCGGCATCGCCCGCTTCCCGGTGAAGTTCGTCCTCCTCGCCGCCTTCACTCTGCCCATGCTTGCTGCCTTCGGCATCGCATGGCTTATGGGTAATGCGGAATCAGGCGGAGCGGCGAACCCCAGTCCGGCGCGTTCACCATCCGAACCGGCCCCACCGAACAGGAGCGCTACACTCCTCGCCGTCGGTCTCGCCCTCGTGGCGGCCGTCGCGGCCATTCTCTGGCTCGGCCAGCAGCACCCACTGCAATACGACAACTGGCCGGAGACGAAGGCCAATGCGCTGGCTCGCTTTCTATGGCTCGGGGTCGCTCTGGTTGCCTGCGCTGTTGCAGCAGGACTCGGAAACCGTGCCGTGCGCGAAAGGCTGCTCGCCAGCGGCGCGGTGTTGGTGCTGTTGACGGCAGACACACTGACTCACCAACCCAGCCAAGCGCCCCGCATCCCAACCTCGGTGTTGAGTCGCGACGGCATCTTTCGCTCGAAGACTGAACTCGCCACGTTGGGCAGAGGTCGCGCGATGATTTCTCCCGCCGACGAAGAGCTTCTCCTCTACGGCCGCCATGTGGATCCGCAACGCCTGCGGCCCGGCGTCCCCGCTGAACCTCTGAATCTCCAAGTGCTCGACTACGCTGGCAAACTCCGCGCGGGCTGGTCGCACCTCAACCTCTTGGACGGCGTCCCCAAAGTGAACGGCTCCTCGAACCTCCGCCTGCGTGAGCAGGACGAATTGCAGCGCAGTCTCTACCCGCCCAACGCCACCAACGCGCCCGCAGCGGAGGGCTTGCTCGATTTCCTCGGCGTGAAGGTGACGACCACATTCACCACAGGTGCGATGTGGTCCCCGCGCTCAACCGCGTGGCCACTTGTTCTTGCAGGCGCGGCACCACACTTCAGCCCGGCGACTGAGATGCTTCAACACCTCCTCGCTCCAGACTTCGTCGCCAGCCGCACCGTCCATCTCCCGCCCGAAGCTCAAGGCTCCGTGCCCACCAACGCCGCTAACACCCGCGTCACCATCCGCCGCTTCGCCGCGCACGAAATCCTCGCGGATGTCGAGACCGACGCCCCGACACTCGTGACCGTGGCACAGTCGTTTTACCATCCGTGGAAGGCGTTCGTGGATGGCCAACCGGTAAAGCTCTGGCGGGCGAACTACGCCTTCCAAGCCCTCGCTGTCCCGGCGGGTAAGCACACCGTTCGCCTGGTGTATGTCGATGAGAAGTTCCGCCTCGGTGTCGGAATCTCGCTGGCGGGCTTGGCCGTGTGCGGCTTCCTCTGGTGGAAAAGTCCAAGGCCCAAGGTCCAAAGTCCAAAGTCATCGTGACTCCCGAACCTCCCACCCCAGACGCCAGACCGCAGACGCCAGACCCCGGCACCGCGGACGCCTGGCTCACGCCGAACCGCTTCGCGCTCATCCTCGCCGCGCTCCTCGCAGTCACGTTCTGGCGCGTGCTCTTCGGCGGCGAGGCGTTCTTCTATCGTGACTACGGGTTCCTCGGCTACCCATTCGCGTTCTTTCATCGCGAGTGCTTCTGGAACGGCGATTTCTTCCCGCTCTGGAATCCCTACGTGAACTGCGGCGCGCCCTACCTCGCCCAGTGGAACACGCTCTGTCTTTACCCCGGCTCGCTCCTCTACCTGCTCCTCCCGCTCCCGTGGTCGCTGGGTTTCTTCTGCGTCGCGCACCTGTTCCTCGGCGGGATGGGAATGCGCGCGCTGGCGGAGCGCTGGACGGGCAACCCGTTCGGCGCGGCGGTGGCGGGCGTGGCGTTCGTCTTCAGCGGGTTGGTGCTGGGCTGCGTCATCTACCCGAACTACCTCGTCGCGCTGGGCTGGATGCCGTGGGTTGTGCTCGCCACACGGCGCGCCTGGCAGGAAGGCGGGCGAAGCCTCGTCCTCGCCGCGCTGGCCGGCGCGATGCAGATGCTCTCCGGCGCCCCGGAAATCATTCTGCTGACGTGGGGTTTCCTGGTCGCGCTGCTCGTGGTGGATTGGGTCCAAAGCCCAAAGTCCAAAGTCCAAAGTCGGTCGGCGCAAGATTGCTGTGGGACAACGAGCGCGTCCTCCCTCACCCCGGCCCCTTTAGCCCAGGTTCCCAGCCCACCCTTCACCTTTCACCCTTTACCCTTCACTCCACTCTTCCGTTTCCTCTCCGTCATCGCCCTCATCACCGGCCTCTGCGCCGCGCAACTACTCCCCTTCTTTCAGCTCCTCTCGCTCTCGCAACGCAGCGGAGATGCGGTGAACTCGTTCTGGTCGCTGCCCGGCTGGGGCTGGGTGAACCTGTTCTTCCCGCTGTTCATGAACTTCCAGACGGAGCAGGGCGTTTTCGTGATGATCAGCCAAGCGTTCTTCCCCTCGATCTATCTCGGGCTCGTGCCGCTGACGCTGGCGCTGCTGGCGGTGTGGCGCGTGCGCACGCCGGAGGTGAAGCTGCTCGGCGCGGCCACACTGCTGGCCGTGCTGCTGGCCTTCGGTGACAACTTTGTGCTGTGGGGCTGGCTGCGCGAAGTGCTGCCACTGGGCGTGGTGCGCTTCCCGGTGAAGGCGCTACTGCTCGCGGCCTTCACGGTGCCGTTGCTGGCGGCGTGGGGCATGGCAGTCCTCGTCCCTGCTGCCGACCGACTCCGCAACACGGCGGCCCCGCACAGCAACCGAGCCATGGATTCGCTCGATCAGTTCGCCCGGCGAATCGGAGCGCTCATTACAGTCACCGCCCTAGAAGGACCGCTGCTCCTGATTATGGCGCTGGCAGTAGTGGTTTTGTGCCAGGATTCCCTTTGGCCAGTGCGACTGACAACCAATCTTCCGCGAGCGGATGCGGGCTGGCTCGACTGGCTCACGGCGCTCTTGGTCTTGAATTTGGCCCTCCTCAGTTTGCTGCCGAGACGTCGCACCTTGGCCACGCTCGCGTTTCTTCTCCTGCTGGCCACAAGCGCGGTGCGGAACAACTCGGCTTTGGTTGCCACCATCCCCGCCGCATCCTTCCAGCCCGGCCTCGCCACCGCGTATCACGAGCGCAAGGGCGCGCTCACGCCCGTGCCGAAGCTCGGCGAATCACGCATCATGCTCAGTCCGCTCGCCGAGCGCGCGCTGCACACGCGGATGGTGCCGAAGTTCTACGCCGACTTCATCGGCCAGCGGCTGGCGTTCTGGGGCAACCTGAACTTGCTCGACGGCCTGCCCAAAGTGAACGGCGCGTCCACGCTCGTCACGCGCGAGTGGAACGACGTCGAGTATTTCCTCTACGGCACCACGAACCCCGCGGCCGCGAACCTCATGGACTTCCTCGGCGTGACGCACACGACCAAGCCCGGCGAGCTGATGCAGTGGGAGCGCCGCACAAACGCGATGCCACTGGTGACATTTCCAGCCGAGGCGGTTGAAGCAACAGAGCCGGGACAGACACTCAAGGCGATGATGTCACCTAACTGGGATCCCCGTCGGGTGGCGTTTGTTGCCAAGCCACCGGTCGCGGGAAGCCATGGGTTGAACTGGAATTATGAGCTCGCCGACATCGCCGTGCTGATTGGAACCGCCGACATCGCCAGCCTTGGCCCAACGCACTTGGAACTGGAGGTTGCGGTGAACGCCGCACATGGGCTGGTCGTTGCACAAAGCTTTTATCCCTGTTGGCGCGCCACGGTGAACAGCCAACCCGCGCCCGTGCTCCGTGCGAACCACGCCTTCCAAGCTATCCCCATCCCCGCCGGCAAGAGCACCGTTCGCCTCGACTACGTGGACTGGCCATTCCGCATCGGCGCCCTGCTGTCGCTGGCGGCGGCGCTGGGCTGCGTGGTGGTGTGGCAACGCGGCAAGGAGCGTCCGTTCACACAAAACCAAGATTGACCGTCCCCGGGCAATTGTTACATTGCGCCCCCTTTGACGGCAATTTTGAGCCGTCACCCGTATGCGACACACAATTTCAGTGCTGGTGGAAAACAAGTTCGGCGTGCTCACGCGCGTGGCTGGCCTCTTCTCGGGGCGCGGCTACAACATCGACACGCTCAACGTCGCTCCCACGCAGGACGCCAGCGTCTCGCGCATGACCATCGTCACGCGCGGCGACGACGCGACGCTCGAGCAGATCGTCAAGCAGCTCAACAAGCTGGTCGAGGTGCTCAAGGTCATTGATTTCCGCGACGGCGAATACATCGACCGCGAGCTGGTGCTGGTGAAGGTGGGCGTGGACTCGAAGTCCCGCGCCGAGGTGATGCAGATCGCCGACATCTTCCGCGCCAAGATCGTGGACGTGCAGCCCAAGAGCCTGACCATCGAGATCACCGGCAACGAGAGCAAGGTGGAGAAGTTCCTCGTGCTGATGCAGAGCTTTGGAGTGCTCGACCTCACGCGCACGGGCAAGGTGGCTTTGCCACGCAAGTAGTCAGAATTCAGCAGTCAGTTTTCAGTCACGCAACACGTAACACGCACCACAATCATGCCCGCTAAAGTTTATTCCGACAAAGACGCCGACCTCGGCGTGCTCAAAAACAAAACCCTCGCCGTCCTCGGCTTCGGCTCGCAGGGCCACGCCCACGCGCTGAACCTCAAGGACAGCGGCCTGACCGTTATCATCGGCCTTTACGAAGGCTCCAAGTCCATCGCCGTCGCGCGCGAAAAGGGCTTCGAAGTCGTCCCCACCGCCGAGGCCGTGCGTCGCGCCGATGTCATCATGGTCGCGCTGCCCGACACCAAGCAGGCCGCCGCTTACGCGAAGGACATCGCGCCCAACCTCACCAAGGGCAAGACCCTCCTCTTCAGCCACGGCTTCGCCATCCACTTCAAGACCGTCGTGGTGCCGAAGAACGTAAACGTCATCATGGTCGCGCCGAAAGGCCCCGGCCACATCGTCCGCCGCCAATACACCGAAGGCAAAGGCGTGCCCGCGCTCATCGCGGTGCATCAAGGCGGCACCGCGGCGAAGAAGGTCGCGCTCGCGTGGGCCAAGGGCATCGGCGGCACCCGCGCCGGCGTCATCGAGACGGACTTCAAGGAAGAGACCGAGACTGACCTGTTCGGCGAGCAGACCGTCCTCTGTGGCGGTTGCACCGCGCTGGTGAAGGCCGGTTACGAAGTGCTGGTCGAGGCCGGTTACTCGCCCGAGATGGCTTACTTCGAGTGCTTGCACGAGCTGAAGCTCATCGTGGACTTGATGAACGAAAAGGGCATCGCCGGGATGCGCTTCTCCATCTCCGAGACCGCCAAGTGGGGCGACGTGAGCGTCGGCCCGAAGATCATTGATGCCTCCGTGAAGAAGCGGATGCAGAAGGCGCTCAAGGAAATCCAGTCTGGCAAGTTCGCCAAGGAGTGGGTCGCCGAATACAAGGGCGGCTACAAGAAATACAACGCCCTACTCAAAGCCGACGAGAACCACGGCATCGAGAAGACGGGCGAACGCCTCCGTGGCCTGATGCCGTGGATGCCCAAGCGCTCGATCAAGGGCGTGCAGGCGGCTTACTGAGCGACGCAACGAAGGAACTTCAAGCCGCCGGGAGCGAAAGCTACCGGCGGTTTTTTCATAAGCAGCTCCTCATGTCCGCGACGGGAATATGCTTGAACCCCAGCGCATCTCCTGTGTCCATTGCGGCCAGTAATATTTCATCCTATGGCCCTCTACATCTACGAGACGATTCCCAAGAACCCGAAGCAGAAGCCGCGTCGCTTCGAGGTGCAGCAGAGCATGAAGGACGCGGCACTCACGAAAGACCCGGAGACTGGCCTGCCAGTGCGCCGCGTCATCACCGGCGGTTCCGGGAGCATCTTCCGCGGTCTGAGCATCCTCTCGATGAACCGGCCGAAGCGGAAATAGCTGACCGCTACTTCCGCATCGGCAGCCACCCCTTGCCCGGGATGAACTCTCGGCTGCCGGCGTCCGTTTTGCAGCCGGTGAGGGTAAGCGCCGCGACCGCGACCACGAGCAACAGGAGATACTTCATGTCGCGAGCATAAACGGGGTTGTCAGCCCCGCAAGCGTGTAGCAAATTGTCGACAAGGTCACGATGCCGGGCAAGTTCAAATCATTGAAAGGCCAGTTGCTCCTCGATGGGGGCAAGCTCGCGGGTTCCTGCTTCCACCGCAGCGTCGTCCTCATCTGCCAGCACGATGCCGAGGGTGCGTTCGGCCTCGTCGTCAACCACTCAACCGACAAGAAGGTCGGTGAGGCCCTCGTCGCCGACATGCCCGACACGCTCAAGGATCAGCTGCTCTTCCTCGGCGGCCCGGTGCAACCGCAGGCCTTGAGCTACCTGCATTCCGATGCGTTCCTGCCCGACGCGAACGTGCTGCCCAATCTCCACCTCGACCACTCGCTCGACGAACTGGTCGAACTGGGAGGATCCTTTTCGCCCACCCAAAAACTGAAAGTCTTCGCCGGTTACGCAGGCTGGTCGCCCGGCCAACTCGACGACGAGATGAAGCGCGGCGCATGGCTCACGCACCCAGGCTCGGTGGAACTCGTCTTCGACGGGGAATCCAAGCACCTGTGGGTCAAGCTGGTCCGCCAGAAGGGCTGGCAATATCGCCTGCTGTCCGAGCAGCCAGAGGACTTGAACTGGAACTGAAGCATTGGCGCGGGGGCTTTCCGACCGGATGGAGGAAGTTCAGTTTCCTTCATCCTGCCAGCCCAATGCTTCAGCCGAAGTGAAACGTGGAGAAGGGGCTTGCCAATGCAGAGGGCGTTCCGCAAAACTGGGGCGTTCAAAACACCAGACTTTATGGCCGACATCGCTAACAAATACGAAAACAACGTCACTGGGAAATACTTCGTGGACAACCAGTGCATTGACTGCGACCTGTGCCGCGAGACCGCTCCGGAGAACTACACCCGCTACGATGACGGCGGTTATTCCTACGTGAAGAAGCAACCCGAGACGCCCGAGGAAGAGGCCCAGTGCAAAGAGGCCAAGGAAGGCTGCCCCGTGGAAGCCATCGGCGACAACGGCTGAGACTGAACTCCCTTTCAAGCAAACACCCGCCCGCGCAACCCGGCGGGTGTTTTGCTTTGGCAGGGGCCAAGTGTGGTCGGCCTCGCTACTCCCTCAGAAGCTGGAGGCCGCGCACAGCGCGGCCCTACCCCATTGCCCTCCGCAACAGCTCCAGCGCTTGGAGCGAGGTCATATACTTGAACGTCTCGCGGTCGTAGCGGTTGACGGGGCTGATGACCTTCGTGCCGCTCGCTGAAGCCAGCGCGATGAAGACTGTGCCCACCGACTTGTTGGAACCGCCGCTGTTTGGTCCCGCGATGCCCGTCACCGCCAGTGCAAAGTCCGCGCCCGTGCGTGCCCGCGCGCCCTCGGCCATCTCTCTCGCCACCTCCTCACTCACGGCTCCGTGTGCCTTGAGCGTCTCCGCGCGAACGCCGAGGAAGTGTTCCTTTGCCGCGTTGCTGTAAGTCACCAAACCCGCGAGGAAGACAGCGGATGCGCCCGGCACGTTCGTCAGCCGGTTGGCAATGAAACCGCCGGTGCAGGACTCCGCCAGCGCCAGCGTTTGCTTCCGCTCGGTGAGTTTGCGCAAGAGGACTTGCTCCAACTCGTCGTCGCCCTCGCCAAAGATGTGTTCACCCGCCAACTCATAAACGATGCGCGCGGCCTCGGCCACGTCTGCATCTGCGCCGCAGCCGCGCGCAACGAAGCGCACGTCCACCGCGCCGGTGTGGGCGCAGTAGCCGAGTTCCAAGCCCGCGTCCATCAGCAGCTTCAGTGGCCCGGCGATGCGCTCCTCGAGATACGATTCGCCAATGCCCACGGTCCGCAGCGTGCGGCAGACTAAGTCCGTCTTCAGGGGCAATTGCGTGCGCAGCAGGGGCGCGACTTGGTTCGTGAACATCGGGCGCAGCTCGCGCGGAGGTCCCGGCAGCATGACCAGCCAGCTTGGCTTGCCGTCCTCGCGGAACGGATTCGGACTGACGTGCAGCGCGAGGCCCGGCGCGGTCCCGTGGGCGTTGTGCAACACGAGCGCACCCTCGGGCACCATCGCCTGCACGCGCGTGCTGGCGGGCATGGGGCGCTTGCGCTGGGCGAAGAACGACTCGACGTGCGCGACGATGGCCAGGTCTTCGTTCAGCGTGCGTCCAAGCAGAGCGGCGATGCGGTCACGCGTGATGTCGTCGGAGGTCGGCCCCAGCCCGCCGGTGGTGATGATGAAGTCCGCGCGGCCCAACGCCTCGCGCACGGCTTGCTCAATGTCGTCCGCCGTGTCCGCGACCGCGACCTGCCGCGTGACGACGTAGCCGAGGTCTGCGAGCTGGCGGCAGAGCCATTGCTGATGAGTGTTCAGCACGCGCCCAAGCATAAGCTCGCTGCCGGTGTTGATGAGTTCGAGGTTCACACCGGGAAAAGTGGCTACGCGTCCTCGTAGTCGCAACCTTTAGGTTGCGAATCGCCGACTGCTGAAGTGCAGGTCATGCGACTACGAAGCCATTGAGTCCGCAAGCAACAGCGCCCCGACTGTCACCGCATCCTCGCCCAACCCCGCCAGCACAACACGCGGGCCGGGGGCAAAGGCTTCCATCACGTAGCGCTTCAGCGCGCTCGCCACCGCCGCGCGCAATGGCTCGCCCACGAGCGACAAGCCGCCGCCGAGCACGATGACTTCCGGGTGCATCAATTGCGTGACGTGCGACAGGCCGAACGCGAGATCATCGGCGACTTCGTCGAGGATGCGCCGCGCGAGCGCGTCGCCTTGCGCGAGGGCGGGTGCGAGGGCGCGGGATTCGCCGTGGTCGGCATCGGCGGTGAGTTGCGCCAGTGGACTCCTTGGTTCGCGCTGGCAAGCCTCGCGGATTTTCCGGTCCACCGCCCAGCCCGCACAGCGCTGCTCGATGGTGACGCCGGACTTATCTAGGCGCACATGGCCAATCTCTGCCTCGCCCGGCTTCGCACCGTGATAAATGCGCCCGGCCACAACCAGTCCGCCGCCCACGCCACTGCCGAGCGTGACGTAGAAGACCGGGTTGCTGCCCACGCCCGCGCCGCG
>SIBB01000120.1 GCA_009695395.1 Pedosphaera sp.
GACGAGGGTGGCCTGCCCCGCAGGGCCGCCCTTGGCTTCGTGCCGAAAACTCGGGCGAAGCTCATCGCGCGCAGCACCGGTGGTCCAGCCTGCTGGTGCAGTGGGTGCATCGGCGGCCTCGGATAAGTTTGGCGCGAGCGCAAGCGCCCAGCTGGCGATGACGATAGCGAATTTCATGGTGGAGATTTCTCGCTCCACTCGCTGCGTCACTTGCCGGCGCTGCCGATGCAATAGAGGAACTCTTGTCGCGCGGCCCCTTTGGTCGCCACGCGCAGGTAGATGCGGCTGCCGCAAATCACGGGAGAAGCGTAAGCCTCTTCGCCGAGCTGGTTCTGCGCGAGGATCTGAAAACTCTTCGGCGTGGCGGTGAAGACAAACGTCTTGCCGCTCACGTTCGAGGCGTAAATGCGTTCACCCACCCTCACGGGCGAGGCGAAGAAATCTCCGCCGAGCCGCTCCTTCCAGAGTTCCTCGCCAGTGTCGGACTTCCAACACGCGGCCACTCCCGCGTCCATCACGGCGTAGAGATGGCCGTCCTGCACGATCATCGAGGGCACATAGACGCGCGCGGTGTTTTGCCAGGCCACGGTGCCCGAACCGTCCGCGAGCACGGCGACGGTGTGGTTCTTCGGATAGCCTCCGCCGGCGAAGACCCGCACGCCGTCCGTGACCATCGTCACGACGCATTCCTCGGTGGAGCCGGCCACTTCCCAAAGCTTCTTCCCCGTCAGCGGGTCGAGGCTGGTGAGCAGGTTGCAGCCGGCCAGCACCATCTGCGTGCGCCCGCCGGCCTGCACGATGGCCGGGGTCGTGTAGTTGGGCAGCTTCGGGCGCGACTCGCTCCAAACGGGCGCGCCGGTTTTTTGGTCCAGCGCTGCGATGACCCCGCCGCCGCGATGGTCTGCCGCGACCAGCACGAGCGCCGCGTGCAGCACGGGCGAGGAGGCGAAGCCCTGGTGCGCGACGAAGTCGCAGGCCTTGCGCTGCCAAAGCACCTTGCCGGCGAGGTCGAGCGCGGAGGTGTGCACCCCGCCGGCGTTGAGGAAGTTGATGAACAATCGCTCGCCGTCGCAAGCCACGGTGGAGGAGGCAGCGGAGGAATTGCCGTGTTTTCCGGACTCGGCGTTGGCGGCGTGGACTTCGGATTGCCAGAGTAGCTTGCCGGACTTGCGGTCGAGACAAAGGACGGACTGTGACTTCGTTACCGGGTCCGCCGTGGCGAGGTAGATGCGTTCACCCACGACAGTCGGCGAGCTGTGGCCGCGCCCCGGCAGCGGCACTTTCCAAAGGACGTTCTCCGTTTCGCTCCACTGGATGGGAGGGCTTTGGCCGGGGGCGGCGAGGCCATCGCGCGTGGGGCCGCGCCACGCCGGCCAGTCGGTGGCGGCGATGGCAGCGGTCGCGGGGGACGCGAAGGGCAGCACGGCAGCGAAAAGGATGGGGAGCAGAGCGAGGTGTTTCATGGTGAAATCGGGTCGGAGCTTGGCTGAAGCACTGACGGCGGGCAAGCAGCGGGAAGCCCGCGCTCCATCGCTACAACCATTCGACAGTCCCGACCCGCCCGGTCAATGTCACTCATATCTATGCGCAGTCTCCTTCTCGTCGTGCTGTTCGCGTTCCTTCCTATCGTCTCCGGCGGGGACTGGCCGCAGTGGCGCGGCTCGGATGAGAACGGCATTTCCGCCGAGCGACTGCCCGCGAAGCCGGACTTCACCACCGTCCTTTGGCAGAAAAAAGTGGGCACGGGTTTCTCCACAGTCGTGGTCGCGGAGGGCCGCGTCTTCACGCTCGGGCACAGCGGGGCAAAGGACGGCGGGAACGAAACGGTCTGGTGCTTTCACTCAGAGACCGGCGCGGAACTCTGGCAGCACAGCTACCCGGCCCCCTTGATTGCCCGCTTCTACGAGGGAGGGCCAGGCGCGACGCCCACGGTGCGCGGCGGAAAAGTTTTCACTTACAGTAAACACGGCCGACTGCATTGCTACGAAGCGGCTACGGGCAAGGTGATTTGGCAACGCGACATGCTGGCCGAAGCCGGTCTGGACGAACCGCCGGAGTGGGGCTTCGCGTGCTCGCCGTATTTCCTGACCGACGACACGTTGCTCATCGAGGCGGGGGCCACGTTCGCCCTCGATGCGGCGACGGGAAAAGTGCGCTGGAAGAGCCAGCGCTTCACCCCCGCCTACGGCACGCCGAAGGCCTTCACTGCGGGCGGGCGCAAGCTCATCGCGGTGATGAAGACCGAGGGGTTGGTGCTGCTGGACGCAGGCAACGGCGCGACCGTGGCCACGGTGGATTGGAAGACTTCCTTCGACACAACCGCCACCACGCCGATCATTCACGGCACGAAGATTTTCATCTCCACCGGCTACGACCGGGGCTGCGCGGTCTTCGAGCTGGCGGGCGACCAACTGAAGAAGAGCTACGAGCACAAGCTCCTGTCCAACCACATGAACAACAGCGTGCTGATCGACGGGCATCTCTACGGCTTCGACGGCACCGCGCACCGGGGCCGGCCCACGGAGTTCGTCTGCCTCGAACTCGCCACCGGGAAGGAGAAGTGGCGCGTGCCGCCCGCAGTGGGATTGGGCTGCGGTTCCGTGATGGCCACAGCAGACGGCACGCTGCTGATCCTGAGCGAGCGCGGGGAACTGCTCACGGCCCCGGCGACGACTGCTGGGTTCAAAACGACCGCCCGGCACCAAGTGCTCGGGGGTCGTTGTTGGACGGTCCCGGTGCTGGCCCACGGACGCATTTACTGTCGCAACGCGCGCGGAGACTTGGTCTGCGTGAAGGCGGGGGATGGAGCGCTGAAAGTTGAGCGTTGAAGGTTGTCCCTCCCGTTCCCTAACCTCCGCCCATGCAACACCCGCAACACAACGGCTTCGTCAAGGAAGACCCCTGGCGCATCTTCCGCATCATGGCCGAGTTCGTGGACTCCTTTGAGACGCTCTCCCACCTCGGCCCCGCCGTGACTGTCTTCGGCTCCGCACGCACGAAGCCGACTGACCCCTACTACAAGGCCGCCGTGGAAATCTCGCGCGGCTTCGCCAAGCACAACCTCGCCGTTATCACCGGCGGTGGCCCTGGCATCATGGAGGCGGCGAACCGTGGCGCGGCGGAGGCAAAGGGCAAGTCCGTGGGCCTGAACATCGAACTGCCGTTCGAGCAGAAGGGTAACCGCTACGCGAATGTGCCCGTCAACTTCCACTACTTCTTTTCGCGCAAGGTCTGCTTCGTGAAATACAGCATGGGCTTTGTTTTCATGCCCGGCGGCTTCGGCACGCTCGATGAGTTTTTCGAGGTCCTCACGCTCGTGCAGACCGAGCGCATCTCGCGCTTCCCGCTCATCTGCTACGGCACGGCCTACTGGGGCGGCCTGCTCAAGTGGGCCAAATCCTCGCTCGGAAAAAACGGCTACATCAGCCCCGGCGACCTCGACCTCATCACTCTCACCGATGACCCGCAGGAAGTGATCAAGCTGATCCTCGACTACAAGCGCCGCATCGGTCCGCCGGAGAGTGTCCCGCAAGCGTTCGCCTGAGTTTTGTCCTGCTCGTAATCTTAATCCTAATCTTGCTCCGTCCGTTGGGGTTCAAAGCCGGAAGGCTGGAGCAGGATTAGGAGCAAGAGGAGCCGGCGTCACAGTCTCGTTCACTCCTCCGCCGCCACCACGAGATTCCCCATGATGTAGTCCTTCCGCTCGGGCGTGTTCTTGCCCATGTAGAAGGTGAGGATGCTCGCGGCGTCCGGCTTCGAGGCGTATTCCACCTGGCTCATTTTCATGCCCTTGCCGATGAACTGCTTGAATTCGTTGGGTGAAATCTCGCCAAGGCCCTTGAAGCGCGTGATCTCGCAGCTCTTGCCCAGCTTCGCGGACGCTTTGTCGCGCTCGGCTTCGCTGTAGCAGTAGATCGTCTCGTGCTTGTTGCGCACGCGGAAGAGCGGCGTCTCCAGCACGTAGAGATGTCCGTCGTGGACCACCTGCTCGAAGAACTTCATGAAGTAGGTGATCATCAGGTTGCGGATGTGCATCCCGTCCACGTCGGCGTCGGTGGCGAGGATGACCTTCTCGTAGCGCAGCCGGTCGAGGCTGTCCTCGATGTCGAGGGAGCGCATCAGGTTGTAGAGCTCGTCGTTCTTGTAAACGATGTCGCGCTTGAGATCCCACACGTTGAGCGGCTTGCCCTTGAGGGTGAAGACCGCCTGCGTGTTCACGTCGCGGCAGCTCGTGATGGAGCCGGCGGCGGACTGGCCCTCGCAGATGAAGACCATGGAGCCGCGGCCCTTGTCCTTCTTCCGGTCGAAGTGGACCTTGCAATCCTTGAGCTGCGGGATGCGCAGCGTGACGGACTTGGCCCGCTCACGGGCGAGCTTCTTCACGTCCTGCAGCTCTTTGCGAAGCTGCTTCGTGTCCTCGACCTTCCCCATGATTTGCTCGGCGACGGCTTTGTTGCGGTTGAAGAAGTGGAGGAGTTCCTCGCGCACCTTGTTCACCAGCTCGGTGCGGATCTCCGTGTTGCCCAGCTTGTTCTTCGTCTGCGACTCGAAGAGCGGGTCCTGCATCCGAATCGCCACCGCGCCGACCATGCACTCGCGCACGTCGTCGCCGTCGTAGCCCTTCTTCGTGTATTCGTTCACTGCCTTGAGCAGGCCCTCGCGGAAGGCGCTCAGGTGCGTGCCGCCATCGCTGGTGTATTGGCCGTTGACGAAGGAGTAGAACGATTCGCCGTAGCGGCTGTTCGTGTGCGTGAAGCAGAACTCCAGCGTCTTGCTCGTGAAGTGCAGCGGCGGGTAAATCGGCTCCGCGTTGTCCGTCTGCAAATCCTCCATGACCAGGTCGTGCAGGCCGTGGCGCGAGACGAACTCGGCGCCGTTGTAAATGAGCCGCAGCCCGCTATTGAGGTAGCTGTAGTGGCGCAGCCGACGCTCGATGAACTCCGCCTTGAACTCGCTCTCCTTGAAGATGACCGGGTCCGGCTCGAACTCGATGAACGTGCCGTTGGGCTCCGTGGTCTTACCCTTGTTCTCCTTCTTGAGCTTGCCCTGCTTGAAGCTCGCCTCCGCGAACTGACCGTCGCGATGGCTGCGCACGGTGAAATCCTTCGACAGCGCGTTGACGGCCTTGGTGCCGACGCCGTTGAGGCCGACGCTGAACTGGAAGACCTCGCTGTTGTATTTTGCGCCCGTGTTGATTTGGGAAACGCAGTCCACGAGCTTGCCCAGCGGGATGCCACGCCCGAAGTCGCGCACGCGGACGCTGTTGCCCTCGACAGTGATTTCGACCTGCTTGCCGAAGCCCATGATAAACTCGTCAATCGCGTTATCAATGACCTCCTTGAGCAGGATGTAGCAGCCGTCGTCGTAGTGCGCGCCGCTGCCGATGCGCCCGATATACATCCCCGTGCGCAGCCGGATGTGGTCGATGCTGGAGAGCGTCTTGACCTTGCTCTCGTCGTAATTGTGCTTCGCAGATTTTTCGTCAGCCATGTTTCGCGCGGGTAGCTACCGGAAAGCGCGGTGGTTGCCAATCGGAATCCCGCCCATGTGTGATTCCGAGACGCATCTTTTTCCTTCACCCTCCTCATGCCAAGTCCCGATGCGAGTCGGTGAAATGCCGACCGACAGCCGCGCCGAGCACCATCTCCATTCCACGGAGTGGGCCGCAGGCTGGATGAAGGTCGGGTGACTACTGAGCCCTTCTTCTCCCGTGCCGGTCCAGCAGTCCGCGCGCAACGCTGGTCGCATCCGCGTCCGCTGCGAGCGGCACGCGTTCCACCGGCAACTGGCTTCGAAACCACGTGCCCTGCCGCCGGGCGAATTGCCATGTCTTGGTTTTCACCAGCGCGATGGTCTCCGCCAGCCCGCCTTCGCCAGCCAAGTGCGCCACGACTTGCCGGTAGCCGAGGGCTTGCATGGCGTTGCGGTTCTGCTGCAAGCCAAGCGCGAGCAACGCCCGCGTCTCCTCCACCAAGCCAGCGGCGAACATGGCGTCCACGCGTGCTTCGATGCGGGCGCGGAGGTCGGCGGGTTCGCGGGTGAGGCAGAAGATTGGTTCTGGGTTCTGGGTTCTGGGTTCTGGGGTCCAGTTGGCCCGCTGGGCGGAGAAGGGCTTGCCCGTAAGCCGGATGACTTCCACGGCGCGGATGACGCGGCGCGGGTTCTGCCGGTCAATGCGTGTGTAAGTCAGCGGGTCGCGTTGCTCCAACTCGGCGAGCAGCTCCGCGAGCGGGGTTACCTCCAACTCTGCGCGCACGCGCGCGTCGGAGGGTGGCGCTTCGCCGAGGCCTTCGAGCCACGCCTTGAAATACAGCCCGGTGCCGCCGCAGAAAATTGGGACGCGACCGCGAGCTTGGATTTCCACCACCGCTGCCGCCGCCAGACGCACGAACTGCCCGGCGTCGAAAGCTTCTGACAGCTCCACCACGTCCAGCAGGTGATGCGGCACGCGGGCGCGCTCGGCGGCTGAGGGTTTCGCCGTGCCGAGGCCGAGGCCGCGATAGACCTGCATCGAATCCACCGAGATGATTTCGCCGCCGAGCAGTTCGGCGAGCGCGAGCGCGACGGCGCTTTTCCCCACGGCGGTGGGGCCGGCTAGGAGAACCGGGGCGAGTGGAGATCGTGCGTTGCCGTCGTGCATCGCTGGGGCTTTACGCGAAGCGCGCCGGGAGGCAAGCCCGCAGTGACGGGACGCGTCGAGCGGACGGGTTCGCGGCTGGGCATGATTACCATTGTCGCCCACCGACCGGGGCCGTAGATTGCCGCCTATGCACCGGCCCACGATCACGCTTCACGGCGGCCCGGTCCGTCACTGCGACGGCCTCCAACGGCGCAGCTTCCTGAAGGCCGGCGCGCTCGGGTTCGGGGCGCTGACCTTTACGGACGTGTTGCGCGGTGAGGCGGCAGCGGGAATTCGCTCGTCGAACAAGGCGATTATCAACATCCACCTCGACGGTGGCCCGCCGCAGATGGACTTGATTGATCCGAAACCCGACGCGCCCGTGGAGATTCGCGGAGAATTTGGGTCCATCCGCACCAAGATTCCCGGCCTGCACCTCACCGAACTGCTTCCCCGGCTCGCGGCTCACGCGAACAAATACGTTTTCCTCCGGTCGCTTGTAGGCGCGGACGGCAAGCACGACGCCTTCCAATGCCAGTCGGGGTTCACGGACAAGGATCTGCCCGGCGTCGGCGGACGGCCCGCGATGGGCTGCGTCTTGAACAAGCTGCTGGACAAGTCCGGTGACACCGCGCCGGGGTTCGTGGACTTGATGCAGGGGCGGCCCTTCGTGCGCAACAGTGCGCGCCCCGGATTTCTTGGCGGGACGCACTCGGCGTATCGCCCCGACATCTCGGACCTGTTTCCGCTGGCGCTTTCGGTGGGCATGAAAGCCGAAGTCGAGAAACAGAGCTTCGGTCGCAGCGAGAGTCTGGCGCTGTCCCAAGGCTTGACCGCCAGCCGGCTGGAAGATCGAGCGGCCTTGCGGCAAGGCCTCGACGGCATCCGGCGCGAACTCGACGCCCACGGCTCCATGTCGGCGTTCGACAAATTCACACAGCTCTCATTGGGCATCCTGACCTCGGGCAAGTTTGCGGATGCGCTGGACCTCGCGAAGGAAAATCCGAAGGTGCTCGCCCGCTACACGCCCAGGATCGTGGCACCCGAATGGGCCGGCAACGTGGGTGACACGATGGAAAGTCCCCAGGCTGCGCAAAAATTTCTGCTGGCCCGCCGGTTGGTGGAGGCCGGCGTGCGCTGCGTGAGCCTCTCGATTGGCGACTTCGACACGCACGAGGCAAATTTTCCCCGCATACGCTACCTCGGGCCGCTGCTGGATCACGCGCTCGATACGCTGGTGACTGACTTGGACGAGCGCGGGATGCTCGACGACGTGTTGATCGTCGTGTGGGGCGAGTTCGGTCGTTCACCGAAGATTAGTCCAAATGGCGGGCGCGAACATTGGCCGCAAGTGGCGATGGGCATCCTGGCCGGCGGCGGCCTCAAGACCGGCCAGGTCATCGGCAGCACGGATCGCCACGCCGCCGCAGTGGCCTCCCGGCCAGTGCATTATCAGGACGTTTTCGCGATGATGTATCGCCACCTTGGCATCGACGCGCAGAGCACGATCCTCACGGACTCGACCGGTCGGCCTCATAATCTTCTGGATGTGGGTCAGGTGATCGAAGAGTTGATCTGACGGGCCCCGCGCTGCTACGGAATTCTGGTTAATTGGCTGAGCTTTTTCTCCCTGCTCGAATACATCAGCGAGCCATCTCGATTTCTCAAGGAATTCGAAGCGCTGGCACCGGCAGGTGCAGATGTTTATTCGACCTTCGTTAGTGATTCCTACGAGTGGGGGGCTCCACCCGCCACTCATTCACACTGAGGCCGTGGAATGGGCTTGGCACTGCGGAGGCCGTTTGTTTCACTGTCGCACGCATGAAACGTCTCGCGGGCATTTTCTGGGTCGTCGCTGTGCTGATCTCCGGCCTCGGAGCGATGCGCGCGGCGGACCAGCCGGAACGGTGGGAACTGAAGACACTTTCCGAGAAAGGCAGGGTGAGCTTCGGTCAAGGTGGCGTCGCCGAGGGCACCGGCGGCGTGCTGGTGCGGTATTGGGGCAAGGAGGGCAAGGAAGCGGAGCTGACGGCCAGCCGCGTCCAGTTGAATCAGGGCACGGGCGACATCAAGGCCGAGGGCGCAGTTTTCCTGCGCGGCGAGGGCCACGTCTGGCGCGGCGAGCAACTCGATTACAACTTCAAAACGAAGGTCATTAAGGCAGCGGAGTTCCGGACGGGGTTCGCGCCCTTCTACGTGGGCGGCTTCTCCCTCCAAGCCGCGACGGCGACCAACCACTACTCCGCCACCAATGCCTTCCTCACCTCCGATGACCTCGCCGAGCCGGGCTATCGCATCCGCTGCCGCAAGCTGATCCTGATCCCGGGCCAGAGCTTTGAGGCAGAGGAAGCGACGCTGTTCATTGGCAACGTGCCGGTGATGTATTGGCCGAAATACACGCGCAACCTCCAGGCGCACGGCGATT
>SIBB01000121.1 GCA_009695395.1 Pedosphaera sp.
GCGCGCTCGTCGTAGAGCTTCTCGATGTCCGGCAGCAGGATGTCCCGCAGCGTGCGCTCCGGGCAGCCGACGGCGCGGAGGTTCGCGGCATACACCGTGTAGTCCGCCGACTCCAAGGCGCGCCAGTGGAAGGGCGCGGCATTGGTTGTCGGGACTGGCGGTGTGGCCGGCGGAGCGTTGCGCACGACGCGCTTGGTTGTGACCGTCACCTTGCGCTCCGCGCCGGACGAAGTCGTGCCGGAGCGCGCACGGAACAGCGCGTAATTCATCGCCAGCAGCGCCCCGGAGAGGGCGAGCGACAAAACCAAGGCAAGGACAGCCCGCATACGCGTTCGTGCTTGGACGATGGAGCAGGATGTAACAGCGAGCCGTGCCGCCGCGCAAGCCGCGTCATGGACTTCCCCCGCTCCGCTCCGTAGCCTCCGCCGCGTGGCTGATGCTCCACCCAACCCGCCGCGCCTGCGCCTGCGCGTGACCGCCACTGCCGAGTCCATGATTCGCGGCGGACACCCGTGGCTCTACGACGCCAGCATCCGCGAACAGAACCGCCCCGGCCAACCGGGCGAACTCGCCGTCCTCTTTGACCGCAGCGACAAGTTCCTCGCCCTCGGCCTCTACGATCCTCTCTCGCCCATCCGCGTCCGCGTGCTGCACTGCGGCAAGCCCGTGACCGCCGACGACAACTGGTGGCGCGCGCGCCTGCAAACCACGCTCGCCCGTCGCGACGGACTCTTCGACGCGCAGACCACCGGCCACCGCTGCATCAGCGGCGAGAGCGACGGCTGGCCCGGGCTGGTGCTGGACCGCTACGAAACGACCTTCGTGCTCAAGCTCTACTCCGCCGCGTGGCTCCCGCGCGTGGGTGAGGTCGTCGGCTGGCTGCGCGAAGCGCTTCAGCCCGAACGCCTCGTCCTGCGCCTCAGCCGCAATATCCAAGAACTCGCTGAGAAGGAGTTCAGCCTGCGCGAAGGCCAGATGCTCATCGGCGATGCGCCGCAAGGCCCCGTCGTCTTCCTCGAAACCGGCATCCGCTTCGAGGCCGAGGTGATTCGCGGGCAGAAAACTGGCTTCTTCCTCGACCAACGCGAGAACCGCCGCCGCGTCGAGACGCTCGCCGCCGGCCGCGACGTGTTGAACGCCTTCAGCTTCTCCGGCGGCTTCTCCCTCTACGCCGCGCGCGGCGGCGCACGGAGCACGACCGACCTCGACATCAGCTCACACGCGCTCGACTCGGCCCGCCGGAACTTCGCGCTAAATGCCGCCAACCCGCACATCGCCGCCTGCCGGCACGAGTGCGCGCAAGCGGACACGTTCGACTGGCTGGCGGCAAGCACACGCGCGGACTTCGACCTCGTCATCCTCGACCCGCCCTCACTGGCCAAACGCGAAGCCGAGCGAGCCGGGGCGATTCAGGCGTATCGGAGACTCGCCCTGCTCGGCCTCCCACGCCTGCGACCGGGAGGAATTCTCGTGGCCGCCTCCTGCTCCGCGCACGTCTCCGCACCGGAGTTCCACGACGCAGTGCTGGACGCGCTGCGCTCGTCGCGTCGGAAGTTTGTGGAGCTCGTCCGAACCGCCCACGCACCGGACCACCCGGCGACATTCCCCGAGGCGCAGTATCTCAAGTGCGTATTCGCGCGGCTGGAAGCGTAACTTGCGGAATGAAGAGCGGTCTTAACCGGTAGTCTTACGCCTGCGGCCGGGAACGACGGAAAAACTTAAAAGCCAGCATAACTACCACCGCCAGCACGAGCAACCCAACCAGCGGCACGGCGATGACGAGGATTGCCAAGCCGGCGGAGCAGACAAGTTCAACGGAGGAGAGCACGGGATTGAGGAAGCCCAGCGAGAGGGTGCTCGAACCGGCACGGGCGAGCGTGGTCATGCCTTGCACGGTCGCCGCCGTGCCACCACCGGCGATGATGGCGAGTGTCCACTTGAGGAACGGGTTCACATCGGCGATGACCGACGCCATCAGCACGGTGCCCGCAACCATCGCGGCGGGACCGGCGACGGTGTCGAGCGCGTTGTCCACCCACGGGACGTAGTAGCCGGCGACTTCCACCGCCGTCGCCACCGCGAAGGCAATGAGTGCGGGCAGCGTGCCGAGCCACTCGAAGCCGGGCGCGAGCGGCAGCCAACCGGCCCACGCCGCCACGCTGACTACCAGCATGGGAACGAAGACGCGGAAGCCGCACGCGGCACTGAGGCCGATGCCCACGAGGAAGGCTAAATAGTTCTCCATAGGTCAGGTTTTTTATTGCTAGGGAAACGCTGGTTTAACCAGAGAGACACAGAGGTCACCCAGAAAAAACGGTCAAATCCCATCTCTGCGTCTCTGTGGTTAAATGCTTTGCTCAGCGTCTCCCTAGCGAGCAGTTGCGACTCGCCACTGAAGGAAAGAGCTCGCGAGGGAGGAGGTTTGTTTCAATCCACTACCCGCGTGCAGTTCTCGCCGCCGAAGGGGTTGGGCTTGCGCACCTCGCACTTGGGGTCATCGGCCCACTGGCCATCCACGATGAATCTGTATTCGTGCTGGCCGGGCGGGACGGCGATTGTGGCCTGCCACGAACCGTTGCGCTGGCGCATCATCTCGCAGGCGGCGTCCTCCCAGCCGGTGAAGTCACCGGCCACCTTGACGTTGCGCGCATCGGGCGCTGAGAGACTGAAGACCACGCGGCGCTTCGCGGGCAGCGGTGAGGACGCGATTGGGGAGTTTGCTTTCCGTGCTGCGGACTTGCGCTTTCGATGGCTGCCCATGCGCTGGAGTGTCTGCCACAGGAAGGAGCATCTCGCAATCCCAATTTCTGTTACGGATGTGACAGCACGGCGCGCCAAATGTCTTGTGACCGCAAAACGCACCAAGCTACGTTGACCGTCATGAGTGATGGTTGGGAAGCCCCGCCCGCGTGGTATTGCGTGCGGTCGCGGATCAAGCACGAGCACATCGCCGCCGGGCAGTTGAAGCAACTGCCGGACGTCGAGGTGTTCTGCCCGCGCGTGCGTTTCCAGCGCGCCACCCGGCGCGGCAAGGTCTGGTTCACCGAGGCGTTGTTTCCGAACTACCTCTTCGCGCGTTTCGCATTGCGGAACTTGCGCCTCATCCAAGCGGCACAGGGCGTCGCGGGCGTCGTTCACTTCGGCGATTACTTCGCCACCGTGGCAGAGGAAATCATCACTGACCTGCGCGTGGCGCTCGACGATTCGGACCTGAAGGAGTTTCCCAACGCGGTGGCGCCGGGCGATGAAGTCGTCATCGCGGACGGCAGCTTCATGGGCATCACCGCCGTGGTGCAACGCCTGCTGCCCGCAAAGGACCGCGTGCGCGTCCTGCTGGAGTTTCTCGGGCGGACCGTGGAGACCGAACTCCCCGCGACCAGCCTCGTGAAGACCGGCATTAACCCGCGCCTCTAGTCCCCATTCCCATGACCTTCCTCCAACCCTTCCTCCTCTGGGGGCTGCCGCTGGTCTTGGTCCCGGTGGTCATCCACCTCATCAACCGCCTCCGTCACAAGCCGCAGCCGTGGGCGGCGATGATGTTCCTCCTCCAGGCCACGCGCGCCTCCACCAGCCACGCCAAGCTCCGCCAGTGGCTCGTCCTCCTCTTCCGCACGCTCGCCATCCTCGCACTCCTCCTCTTCATCGCGCGCCCGCTCGCCGGTGGCTGGCTCGGCTGGACGCTCTCCCCCGCGCCCGATGTCATCGTCATCGTGCTCGACCGCTCGGCCAGCATGGAGTCGCGTCTCGCCGGGCAAACTGTGACCAAGCGCGAGCAAGCCGTGAAACTCCTCGCTGAGGCCGCACGCGAATTTCAAGACAAGTCCCACCTCGTCTTGCTCGACTCCGCCACGCGCATCCCGCAACAGCTCGCCAACGCAAAATCCCTCCTCGAACCCACGCTCACCGGCCCCACCGACACCGCAGCGGATTTGCCAACGCTGCTCCAGCTTGCGCACAACTGGCTTGTCGAGAATCGCGCCGGGGCCGCTGAACTCTGGCTCGCCTCCGACCTTCAGCGCAGCAACTGGCTCCCCGACGACGAGCGGTGGAAGGCCGTCACCGCCGCGCTCGGCAAGCTCCCCCAAGGCATTCGCGTGCGTCTCCTCGCCTTCGATGACGACCGCGAGCCGAACACTTCCGCCACGCTCGCCGAGGTCTTCCGTCGCGCCCGCCCGGATGGCGCGGAGCTCAACCTCGCGCTCGACCTCGCCCGCAATGCCCCCGTCGGCAGCAGCCCCGCGCGCTTCCCGCTCGCGCTCACTTTGAACGGCGTCAAGTCGCAGACCGAACTCGACATGGACGGCGCGGCGCTCCGCTGGCGGCACAAGGTGGACCTCGGCGCGGCGAAGGGCCTCGGCTGGGGCGCGCTCGAACTTCCCGTCGACGCCAACGCCCGCGACAACGCAGCTTACTTCGTCTTCGGCTCCGACTCCGCCCTCCGCGCCACGGTCGTGAGCGACCAGCCCGCGCTCATTCGCAATGCCCAACTCGCCGCGCTCTCCCCCGCCACGCGCCAACCCGCCGAGGTGCTCACGCCCGCCGCCTTCGCCGAGCGCACCGGCTCCGACGCCACGCTGCTCATCTGGCACGCGCCGCTGCCCGACGCCGCCGGGGAGAAACGTCTGCGCGGCTTCATCGAAGAGGGCGGTGCCGTGCTCTTCCTCCCGCCCGGCCGCCCGGACACGGGGAAATTCCTCGGCCTCGGCTGGGCGGACGCGCAGCCCGCGTCCGCCGACAAGCCGTTCAAGGTCGTCAAGTGGGAGCAGCAGGAAGGCCCGCTGGCGAAGACCGACGAAGGCCTCAGCCTCCCGCTCGCCGACCTCGACATCGCGCGCCGACAGCCCATCACCGGCGAACCCACCGCGCTCGCCACCTTCGCAGACGGCTCGCCGCTGCTCACCCGCCGCGCGCTGGGCAAAGGCCAGTTCTTCTTCTGCGCCACCGTTCCCCACGACGACTGGTCCACCCTCGGCGACGGCCCCGTCCTCGTGCCGATGTTGCAACGCCTCCTCCAGACCGGCGCGCGCCGGCTGAATCAAGAGACCATGGTCGCATGCGGCGAACTCAGCGCCCTCGACCGCGCGAAGCAATGGCTCCCCGCCGACGGTTCCCTGGGCAAGAACATCGCCCTCAACGCCGGCATCTACCGCTCTGGCGAACGTCTCCTCGCCGTCAACCGCCCGAGCGCCGAAGACGACCGCACGCTCCTCGAACCCGCCGCCGCGAAGAGGCTCCTCGGCACCCTGCCGCTGCAACTCCTCCAAGAGCGCACCGCCCGCAGCGACGCGTTGCAGGGAGAAATCTGGCGCCTCTTCCTCATCGGCATGCTGGCCTTCCTCTTCCTCGAAGCGTGGCTCGTGCTGCCCAACAAGAAACCCGCCGCCGCCGACCCGCTCGGTGCTGCCGCCAGCCCCCAAGGGTGAGGGTTAAAACGCGCGGCGTCTTGTGAGCAGCGAATTCACGATCTCCCTTTGCCCTTCACGAAGCTGAGACGCACCATCCGAGGGGCTTGCAGTTTGAATTGCCATCACTACACTCCGCGCTCGGTTTTGAACGGACATCTATGCTGACCTCCCACGAACTCTTCGGGTTCATGCCGCCGATCTTGGCGGCGGACATCCTCGAATACGCCCACACCCACAACCGCGAGCTCTATCGCGCCACCGTCAGCGCCGTCGCCACCACACGCAAGGTGCGGACTGTCTTCCTCGACAAGCAGGCCCGCCCGGCCCGCCACGCTGGCATGATCGCCTATCTCTGCCGGCCCGGCATGGAGCCCGCCGCCGGCACGCTGCTGCGCGGTTGGCTCCTCAAGGGGCACCAATCCGTCCTCGCTGACTTCCTCGACGGTGTCGGCATCGCGCACAAAGAAGGCGTGGTGGACGACCTGCCCGACTCCGTGGACGACGCGAAGCTTAAGTCCGCCGTGGACACGCTGCTCGCCAAGCATTCCGCCGACGTGGCGAAGGTTTACCTCCACTCGTTCAACACTATGAACGGCTCGCAGTGGAAGAACCTCGACGCGTTGCTCAAGGAAGACACGCGGCTCCAGTTCTGAGCCCGGCCTACGCCTTCTCCCTTCCTCGGAGGAGGGTTGGGGCCGCCAACGCCGACGCACGTAACCCCCTGACCCCAACCCTTTTTCCTCCTCCGAGGAAGGGAGAGGGAGTCAAAGCGCGGCGCGGACTTCAGCAATCTCGGGCGATTTCCTTCGGATTTGGTAACAAACGCCAAAAGCCGCCGGATCACTCCGGCGGCTTTTGCGCGGACTGAGTTGAGCGCGGCCTACTTCTTGCCGAAGAGGCGCTGCAGGTTCGCCAACCCCTTCAGGGCGATGTCGTCCCGCTTGGGCTCGATCTTGCGCCAGATGGCGGCGGCGCGGGCGATGACCTTCACGTCGGTGGTGAAGCTCTCGATGACCACGTCGCCCTGATAGCCAATCTTCTTCAGCGCCGCGACGATGGGCTTCCAATCAATGTGGTCGCCGCCGGGCGTGCCGCGGTCGCTGCCGCACGCGTGGAAGTGGCCGAGGTGCTTGCCGGCCTTGATGATCGCCGCGGCCTGGTTCTTCTCCTCGATGTTCATGTGGAACGTGTCGAGGTGCAGCACGACGTTCTTCGCGCCGACGGCCTTGATGAGCGCAAGGCCCTTGTCCGTCGTGTTGAGGAAGTCGGTCTCAAAGCGGTTCAGCGGCTCGATGCACAGCGTGATGTCCCTCGTAGCGGCGAAGGCGGCGAGCACTTTCAGGTTCTTCACGACGAGCGCGAACTCCACCTTCTGCTGCTCCGGCTCCACGGCGTCGGCCTTGCCCACGACGGAGTAAATCGGGCCGATGAGGCGCGGGCAGCCCATGATGGCGGCTTGGTCCACGAGCGCCTTGCAGTAAGTCATCGCAGTGGCCTGCTCCTCGGCCGTGCCGCGGAAGTCACGGCCCGGGCCCATGCAGGCGCAGATGGAACCGATGGCAAGCCCGGCCTTGTCGGCGGCGGCCTTCACCTTCACGGGGTCGATATGCTCCGGCGCCTCGACGGGAATCTCGACGGTCTCAAAGCCCCATTTCTTAAACTTGGGGAAGAGCTTCACGCTCTCGGTGGTGAACGGGGAGGTGTAGAGGAATGTGTTGATGCCAAATCTCATAATGCGGTCAGTTGAATTTCGATCGCGAGGCTAGTCAACGGCTCCGGCCTGTCAAAGTTTTCCTTCCGACCGCGCGCGGCTTTCGGCATAACGCAGGCATCGCATGAAGCTCCTGCTCCACTCCCTGTCCCGCCTGCTGGCCTTCGTCCTCGTCGTGCAGCTCCACGCCGCCGCCGTGCCGCCGCTCTTCACCGAGGGGGTGCGCGTGACCGAGCCGCTCTCGCCGGAGCAACAACAGAAAACCTTTCACCTCCCGCCCGGCTTCAAGATCCAGCTCGTCGCCGCGGAGCCCGACCTCCGCAAGCCGATGAACATGGCCTTCGACTCCGCCGGCCGCCTCTGGATCACGGAGTCGCGCGAATACCCCTTTGCCGCGACCAACGCCGCCCTCGCCCGCGACACCATCCGCATCTTCTCCGACTTCGACGACCACGGCCGCGCCCGCAAGATCACCACCTTCGCCACCAACCTCAACATCCCCATCGGCATCTACCCGTTTCGCTCCCCTGCCAAATCGGAAATCGGAAATCGGAAATCGGAAATGACTTGGAAGTGCCTCGCCTGGTCCATCCCCCACATCTGGCTCTTCGAGGACACCGATGGTGACGGCGTCGCCGACAAACAGGAGAAGTTCCTCGGCCCCTTTGACTTCTCCCGCGACACGCATGGGAACCAAGCCAGCTTCCGGCGCGGCCTCGACGGCTGGATCTACGCCACCCACGGCTTCAACAACCAATCCCGCGTGGCGGGCCTCGACGGCCACGAAATCTTCCTCCCCTCCGGCAACGTCTATCGCTTCCGCCTCGACGGCTCCCGCGTCGAACACTGGACCCACGGCCAGGTCAACCCCTTCGGCCTCGCCTTCGACCCCCTCGGCAACCTCTACTCCGCCGACTGCCACAGCTCCCCCATCTACCAACTCCTGCGCGGCGCGCACTACCCGAGCTTCGGCCGCCCGCACGACGGCCTTGGCTTTGCGCCCACGACCATCCAGCACTCGCACGGGAGCACCGCCATCGGCGGCATCGTGCATATCAGCGACCCGTCGTGGCCCGCCGAGTTTCAGGACAACCTCTTCATCGGGAACGTCCTCACCAGCCGCATCAACCGCGACCAACTCGAATGGCGCGGCAGCACCAGCGTGGGGAAAGAGAAGACCGACTTCCTCAGCACCGACGACCCTTGGTTCCGCCCCGTGGATTTGCAATTCGGACCCGACGGCGCGCTGTGGGTGGCGGACTTCTACAACCGCATCATCGGCCACTACGAAGTCCCCCTCCTCCACCCCGGCCGTGACCGCGACCGCGGCCGCCTCTGGCGGATAGTTCCCCCCGTAGGAGCCGCTGCGGGGCAGAAGTCAGAAGTCAGAATCCAGAATCCAGAATCCGCCGCCGCACCTCGCCGGCTCCCCGACCTCACGCGGGTGAGCCGCGACGGACTGCTCAACGAACTCCTTGGCCAGAACCCCACCCGCCGCGCCCTCGCCCGGGAGGAACTCGCGCTGCGCCCCGATGCCAACAAGGACGGTCTCATCACCCAGGCCGCGCAAGGCCTCTGGCTCCTGCAACGCGCCGGCCAGCTCGATGACAAAACCCTCCTCGGCGCGCTCACCGACCGCGACGAACCCATCCGCGTCCACGCCGCCCGGATCCTCGCCGAGCGCGGGCTAGCGGGTGGCACCCGCGTCTCGCGGGTCGCGGCGGGCGTCCCACCCGTCGCGCTGGATCGTGCGAAGTCCGATGCCCCACGTTCGCAGCCGAACGCCCCGCTACTCCCCACGCCGTGGTTTCGGCGGGACGCCGAAACCGACCCGCGGGACGCGGGTGCCACCCCCGCCCTCCTCGCCGCCCTCCGCACCGCTCTCGCCGACTCCTCC
>SIBB01000122.1 GCA_009695395.1 Pedosphaera sp.
CATCCAGACCGCCGAGGCCTTGCGCAGGGGCATCGCCGGCGGCGAATGGTCCGGCCATCTGCCCGGTGAACTGGAGTTGTGCGACCGGCTACAGGTCAGCCGCGTGACCCTGCGGACGGCACTCAAGCAACTGACACGCGAGGGCCTGGTCCAGGCGCGGCAGGGCAGCCGCCGGGAAATCATCGCGAGTGGCAAGCCGCGCCGTCCAGCTGCCACCCCGCGCGTGGTGCTGCTCTCGCCCGTGCCGACGCACGCCATGCCCGCACCGGAGATGTTCTGGGTGGACGCGCTGCGGGAAAAACTCGCAGCGGACGCGCATCCGCTGGAGATACACACGAACAAGGCGTGCTACTCCGCGCACCCGGAGGCCGCCCTCCAGACGCTGGCGGACGAGCTGCGCCCTGCGGCGTGGGTGCTCTATCTCTCGACTCCCGCGATGCAGGGGTGGTTCGCCGCGCAAGGCCTGCCCTGCGTGGTCAGCGGCTCGGTGCATCCAGGAATCTCACTGTCGGCACTCGATGTGGATTATGCGGCGGTCGCTCGTCATGCCGTGGGAATGTTCGCGGCGCACGGTTGCCGGCAGTTGGCGCTGCTCATGCCGCGCAGCGAGCAGGCGGGGAACTGGGAGACCGAGAGAGGCTTCACCGAGGCTGGCCGGCGGCTGGCCGGACCGAAGAGGCGCACGCGGGTCATTCACCACGACGGCAGTGTGGCGGGGGTGTGCGCGGCGGTGGATGCGGCTCTGGCCGGCCCGGAGCGGGTGGATGGCCTCTTCATCGCCAAGCCCGCCCATGTCATCACTGTGGCGAGCCATCTGGGTCAGCGCGGTGTGCGCGTCCCTGCGGAAGTGAGCCTCATCTCGCGCGACGACGACCCGTTCCTGAGCCATCTGGTGCCGGAGGTGGCACGCTACACGCGGAGCGCGGAGCTGTTCGCCCGCAAGCTGTCACGGTTGGTCCTCGCTCTGGCGGACGGCGGAGCGGAGCGGACGCGCGCGGTGCGACTGATGCCGGACTTCACGCCGGGCGGGACGCTGCGCCGCTTGGCTTAGAATAATACAGGCCACTCGCGCTGGCTCCGGCGGCGGCCTCGGCTAGGGTGCGCCTGATGCACAACGCCACTCGCCTCCATCCCCGCCGCACGCGCGGCTTCACTCTCATCGAACTGCTCGTCGTCATCGCCATCATTGCGATTCTGGCGGGGATGCTTTTGCCCGCACTGGGCAAGTCCAAGCAGAAGGCCACGCAGACGAAGTGCCTCAGCAACATGAAACAGTTCGGGCTCGCCACCCGCCTTTACGTGGATGACCACGATGACCTGTTCCCGCCGACGCGGCTGTTGAACTCGAGTGGCGCGATGCAAAACACCCAGTTTGCCTGGTATGGGAAGGCGGGGACCGGAGCCTACGCCCCTATCGGCGCGGACCGCCGTTATGTGAACCGCTATGTCGGGACGTTCACCGCCACCTCGGAGATGCAGGTCGCGCTCTGCCCGAATGACCGCGATAGTGCGAACAGCACGGCCATTGTCGCCAATTACACCGCCTTCGGCTCCTCCTATTCCATCAACGCCGGTTCAGCTCCGAACGCCGCCGTCAACTTCATCACCAAGGATGCACAGTGCAACTCCGTCCGCACGGCGGAAATCGTCAGCCCAGTGCGGATGACCATCAGCGGTGACGCGGGCGTGTGGTATCCCATCTGGCCCATCCTTTACCGCAACGCGACGGCGGAATTTTACTGGCACACGAAGCCGAACGACAACCGTTTCAACGTCACCTTCGCGGACGGTCACGCGGAATTCCTCCGCGTCACCGTCGGAGTCAACGCGACGAACAGCTACACATGCAACCGCGACTTGTGAGGGTCCCCCGGCTCGCCGTGGGCCTGCTGGCGTTCGCGCTGTGCGTGCTGGAAACCAGCTGCCGCAAGCGCACTGCCGAAGCGCCAGACTCCCTCACTCCAATCACTGCCGTGTCCCTTCCCGACGGCCCGCCGCTGTCCACTGAGGCCGAGAACGCTTTGGGGCAGATGGTTCAAGCCGCGGTGGGCGAGTATTTCAAGCAGCACAAACGCTATCCGAACTCCGTCGTTGAACTACAGGAGGCCCGGCTACTGGAGTTGATTCAGTCCCCGCCTCCGGGAAGAAAGTTCGTTATCAACCCCGCTGACGGGCGTTTCAGCATCCAGCCCAAGTGACGGGACTCGCCGCTTGGAGCTGGCCGGTCTTTCCGCTTCACTTCCTTTCTATGAGCCATTTGCGCGCGCTTTCCCTTGCCGGGCTTTGCGTCCTTTGCGACCAGTTCCCCGCCGCCGCCACCGAACCACCCGCCGGCCCGCTGCACGCCTGGTATCGCGACGACGGCGTGAAGGCTGACGGGCCGAACGTCACCGCATGGCAAAGCGCCGCCACCAACGGCGCGGCCCAAAACCTCACGCGCCTTGTGGGCCGGCCGCAAACCGTCCGCATCAGCACGCCCACCGGCCCACGCACCATCGTGCGCTTCAACGGCTCCGCCGCGCTATGGCAGGCCGTCGGCTCGTGGGGCACGCTCGCGGGTGAACGCACCGTCGTCACCTTCGCGCGCGTGGCGGCGACGAACCAAGGCGTCTTCTTCGACGGCAGCACACGCAGCGGCAGCACGCCGGTGAAGTGGAGCGGCAAGGCTTGGCAATCCGCCGCGAAGTCCTCCGCGCCGGCCGAAGGCAGCGGCTGGCAGACGCACACGTTCGTCTTCGGCACGAATGGCAACCCGCTGGGCGGCTTCATCCTCGGCGCAAACGTCGCAACGCAAGAGGGCTTGGCCTGCGATGTCGCCGAGGTGCTCGTCTATCCGCGCGCGCTCGGCGAAGCGGATTTGAAATCAGCCACGACCTACTTGCAGGCCAAGTGGGGCGCGCCCACCGACCTCCCCGCCGCGCAGCAGCCGCAAGCCCCGCAGCTCCCGAATGACCCGCGCGTCTTCCGCACCACGCTCCGCAAAGCGGGCGACGACGGCGTCCACACTTACCGAATCCCCGGCCTCGCCACCACGCCCAAGGGCACGCTCATCGCTGTCTTCGACCTGCGCCACAAAGGCGGCGGCGACCTCCCGGCGGACATTGACGTGGGCGCGATGCGCTCGACCGACGACGGCGCGACCTGGAGTTCCGCGCGCCGCATCCTCGACTTCGACGCGTCCGTCCCCGGCTCGCAGGGCAACGGCGTTGGCGACCCCGCCATTCTCGTGGACCGCAACGGCACCATCTTCGTCGCCGCGCTCTGGTCCAAAGGCCCGCGCGCCTGGAACGGCTCTGGCCCCGGCATGACGCCCGATGAAACCGGGCAGTTCGTCCTCGCGAAAAGCACCGACGACGGCGTGACGTGGTCATCCCCCCTCAACATCACCACGCAGGTGAAAGACCCCGCGTGGCGGCTTTGCTTCAACGGCCCCGGCAACGGCATCCAACTCCGCGATGGCACGCTCATTTTCCCAGCGCAGTTCAAGGGCGCGGACAACGTGCCGCACTCGTGTTTCATCGCCAGCCGCGATGGCGGCGCGACGTGGAAGATTTCCCCCGCCGCCATCCCCGGCACACCGGCCACGAGCGAAAGCGCCATCGCCGAACTCGCCGACGGCGCGCTGCTGCTCACGATGCGCAATGAGTCGCACGCCGGCGTCCGAGCGTGGGCGCGCTGGGATTGGCAGGGCGAGGTGATGCAAGGCAAGTGGTCCGCGCCGTGGCACACCGTGCCCGACCCGACCTGCATGGCCAGCCTCATTCATCACCCGCACGGCGAGCTGATTTTCTCCAATCCCAACAGCGCCTCGCGCCGCGTCGCGCTTACCATCCGCAGCAGCATCGACGCCGGGAAAACTTGGAGCGCCGGCCGCCTGCTCGACCCCGCCGGTGCGATGTATTCCAGCCTGACCGTATTGCGCGACGGCCGCATCGGCGTGCTCTCCGAGAGCGGCACCGAGGCGGGCCTAGTCTTCGCGCGCTTCCCGCTCGACTGGGTGCAGGAAGGCGCGAGCGTGCCCACCGTGCCCGAGGCGCGCACCGAGACGACCGGCAAGTGGGCTTGGTGGCCCGCGCGCCACGCCGCGAAGGTCGCCGAGACCAAGGCCGGCGGCGGCGAAATCATCTTCCTCGGCGACAGCATCACGCAGGGCTGGGAAACCGCCGGCAAAGCCGCGTGGGAGAAACACTTCGCCCCGCGCAAGGCCGCGAACTACGGCTTCGGCGGCGACTCCACGCAACACCTCCTCTGGCGCGTGCGCAACGGCGAGTTCGATGGCCTCTCGCCGAAAGCCATCGTCCTCCTCATCGGCACGAACAACGCGCGCCACGGCGACTTCACGCCCGAGCAAATTGCCGCCGGCATCCGCGCCATCCTCGATGCGCTCGCGGAGAAATGCCCGCGCTCGAAAGTCCTCCTCCTCGGCATCCTGCCACGCGGAGCGGACGCCGCCGACCCGTGGCGGCACAAGTGCGAAGCCGTGAACGCCCTCCTCCCCGCGCTCGCCGACGGCCAACGCGTCCACCACCTCAACGTGAACGCGAAGCTGCTCGCGGCCGACGGCACGCTCTCGAAAGGCCTCGCCCCCGACCTGCTGCACTTGAGCGCGAAGGGTTACTCGCTCTTCGCCGACGCGCTGGCCCCGAAGCTCATGGAACTGCTCGCCGCCCAATGAACACTAGCCTGACGGACGCCGCCACGCGCACCGGCCTCGCCGCGCTCTACCGCGACACGTTGCTCCACGACGTGATGCCCTTCTGGCTGCGGCACGGAATGGACCGCGAGCACGGCGGCATCCTCACCTGCCTCGACCGCGATGGCAGCGTGGTGGACACGGATAAGAGTGTGTGGTTTCAAGGCCGCGCCGCGTGGATGTTCGCGACGCTGGCGAACACCACAGCCCTCGCCGGCGACTGCAAGTCACCGGCACGCGCGGACTGGCTCGCGGCCGCGCGCAGTTGCATCGAGTTCCTCCGCCATCACTGCCACGCGCCGGACGGGAAGATGTATTTTACCGTCACGCGTGAGGGACAGCCGCTGCGGATGCGGCGCTACGTTTACAGCGAGTCGTTCGCCGCAATCGGAAACGCCGCTTTCGCCAAAGCCACCGGTGATGCCCGCGCTGCCGAGGACGCGGTGAAACTCTTCGCCACCTATCTCCACCACAGTTTCACGCCCGGCGTGATGCCGCCGAAGTTCGAGGCGACGCGGCCCAGCAAGGGCATCGGTCCGCACATGATTGGCATCGCCACGGCGCAGGAGCTGCGCGCGAATCTCGGCGACGTGATGGTGAGCGGCCGCACTTGCACGGAGTGGATTGACCGGAGCATCGCGGAGATTGAGCGGGACTTCCTCAAGCCCGAGCACCGCGCGCTGCTGGAAGTCGTCGCGCCGGACGGCAGCATCATTGACCACCACGACGGGCGCACGCTGAACCCCGGCCACGCGTTGGAGTGCGCGTGGTTCATGATGCACGAGGGCGAGTTGCGCGAGGACAAGAAGCTCATCCAACTCGGCACGACCATCCTCGACTGGATGTGGGCGCGCGGCTGGGACGCGGAGCACGGTGGCCTGCTCTACTTCACGGATCTCCTCGGCAAACCGGTGGAGGAATACTGGCACGACATGAAGTTCTGGTGGCCGCACAACGAAGCCATTATCGCGACACTTCTCGCGTGGCAGCTCACCGGCGAGCCGCGCTACGCCGCGATGCACGCGCAGGTCCACGACTGGAGCTTCAAGCACTTCCCCGACCCGGAGCACGGCGAATGGTTCGGCTACCTGCACCGCGACGGCCGCGTCTCCTCGCGCGCGAAAGGCACGCTTTGGAAAGGCCCGTTCCATTTGCCCCGGATGCTCTGGTATTGCTGGAGGCTGCTGGAAAACGTCGGCGTTACGCGTGCCAGTCCGTGTCCCTGAAGTATCCGATGCCCCCAGTGTCTGGCAGGCCCCCGCAAAATAAGCCGTAGTTCAACAGCCTGCTAAAGGCCGCGCTCAGGTGGTAGTGCCCGAGATGCGCCCTTGCCATTGCCGAACTAGCGGAAAAGCCCTCAAAAACTCTTCTTCCCCCCCCCGGTTTGTGCCTAGCCTCAACGAAATAATTCTGACACGAAAACCATCCTCCCTGAACCGCGGAGCGTCCAGAAAGCAAATTCCTATCGGTTTTTAAAGGGATGGTTCCCTGAACCCACAACCACAACAGTCATCAACCTAGCTCACCAACTCAAACGCCGAACGCCCGGGCTCAGCTACCGCGGCTTCACGCTTATCGAATTGCTAGTCGTCATCGCCATCATCGCGATTCTGGCAGGGATGCTCCTGCCGGCACTCTCCAAGGCCAAGGAAAAGAGCCGAGGCACCCTCTGCACCAGCAACATGAGGCAAGTGACGCTCGCGCTGAAGGTCTATGCCGACGACAACGACGGCGTCTTCATGCAGTTCGGCCGAAGCGGCACCAGCCCAAACAACCTGCTTCCCCACGCTACCGCGACATGGTGGCCGGACATTATGCGGAACATGAAATACATTCAGGACTTCAAGGCCTTTGAGTGTCCCAGCGTGACCTTCTTCACCAACCGGCTCGCCATCGCCATGAACCAACCCGATATCGGGGTCTGGCTAGACACGTCGGCGAAAGTTCGTGAAAACATGGTCGCCAAGCCCTCCGCCACCGTCATCCTGGTCGACGGACAAGAGATCACCAACTCGTTTGAACCGGATCCTGACAAGTGGATCCCAGCTCAATCGACGCTCGGACGCCCCTGGGTCTGCATCACCATGCGCACTCCTACCGCAGGTGACTACAACACCCTCCCACAACGGCCGGTCAACCGACACAATCTCAAGTGCAATATTGGCTTCGCGGATGGTCATGCGGAAATAGGCAAGGCGTCGCAAGTTGGCTTGCAGTATCCGAAGGGCGACCTGCGTGCGCAGTGGGACCGGGAGTAAGGAGCGTGCCATGAGGTTATTGCTATTCACGCTGGCCGTCGCCACGGTGGTCGTCAGTCCCGCTTGCCGGAAACGTCCCGAGCCTGCCCCCACACCGACACCCAGCGTTGACCCCGTCGCTGCTTCCACACCTGCCACCGTCCAGCAAATCAGCCAAGCCTTGCAGTCCTACATGCAGAACAACTCGGATTTCCCCAAAGACCTCAAGGTGCTGGTGGACATGAAGCTTCTGCCCAATCTCCCAGTGCCCCCACCGGGCAAGCAATACGTCATCGATCGGAAGGCAGTTCGCGTCTCGCTGGAGGATCGGTGACAGCCCAAGCTTGCTCGCCGTAAAGGAGCCGATTCGCGTCAGCAGTATCCAGCCGGCGGTGTCCTTGCCGTTGAAGAGGGCTTGAAGCCGTCTTCCTTGTCGGCGGCGAAGGTGAGGGTGGTGAGTGTTAGGGCCGTGAGCAGCGTGACTAGTTTTTTCATAAAGAGTTTTGTTTGCCGGCGGCTTGCGCGGATAAGGGAACTGGCGAAGGCATTTTCATCCGCGTCATCCGCGGGCAGTTGGAATTACTTCTCCAGCGCGACGACGAGTTGCTTCTTCGCCTCCTCGAACTTCGTCTGCATCTCGGCGCGCTTGGCCTTGGCGGCGGCTTTCTGGGCGTCGAGCTCTTCGGGCTTGGTCTTCTTCGCGTCAGGGTCGCGGATGTTGCCGACGGCGTCCTGCGCCTTACTCGCGGCATTGGCGGCTGCGGTCACGTCGGCGATCCATGCGGCATTCGACTTGGCCTTGGCGAGGTAGGCATTTGCGTCTTTGCCCGCGATGGACGCGGCGAAGGCGACGACGGAGCGGTTGTGCTCGGCCTGCTGCACGTCGGGGTTCGGCGTGGCCGGGCCGTCGATCAGCTTCGTGGCCCACTTGATGCCGGCGAGCAGATGCTCGTGGAACTTCGCGTCCTTCCACGTCGCGTCGTTGTGGCCGAGGTTCGTGTAGAAGAGCCGACCCGCGCCGAACTCGCGCACCCAACAGACGGGCACGAGGTAGGGGCGCTTGGGTGAGGACTTCACCATGTCGAGGCTGTAGAGCACGCGCACGGACTTCGGGTCGTAGTCGCTGTATTGGTAAATCTCGTCCTTCCACTGGAACTCGCTGCCGAGCATCGCGACGACGGGGTGCTTCGGCTCGTGGCTGACAAAGCCGTAGGTGCCGCCGCTGCCCCACGGGTGACCGTTGAAGCTGCCGTTGATGAAACTGGTGTAGCCCTTGAAGTCCTTGAAGGTGTCGGTCGCGCTGTGCGTGCCGATGAAGCCCTTGCCCTGCTTCACGAAGTCCAGCAACGCCTCGCGCGGATCGCCGGCCGGCAGCAGCGAGCCGGTGGTGTAGAAGAACAGCGCGTCATACTTGGCGAGGTTTTCCTTGGTGAGCACCGCGATGGCGTCTTGGGAAAAGTCGGTGGTGAAGATGCCGGACTTCTCGCCCAGCTCCTTCATCTGCTGCTCGACAAGGCAGAGCTGGTCGGGCGCGGGGCGCGTGACCGGGCCGTGGCGGAAGCCCTTGGACTGGGTGATGACGAGGATGCGCTTGGCCGCGGCCTCAGCGCTCGCAATGGCGAGGAGAAGCGCGGCGGCGAAGGGAACGAGACGGGACAGTTTCATCGGTGGATGTGGACTAGGCATCGGCAAGACGAATTCAACGCACACCAAGCGCACGAACTTTCCCGTCAGGCCCACAGGGACAAATCAGGGTTCAGTCCACCGGCGATTCGGCGAGCAGCTTGCGATAGGACTGCCGGGCGTGCTCGTAGTCTTGGCGGGCTTGGGGCTTCTCGGCTTCGGCGTAGGTGCGCTCTTTCTGCGTCCAGCATTGCTCCAACGACTTCGCGCACCACTCGGCGCTGCGCTTGGAGGCGCGCACGGGTTGGTCGCCGACCATCACCCAAATCGGGTTCGTGTGGCTGCTGGGCAGGATGCGGAGCGCGACCCAACTGCTGCGCTCGATCTTCGTCTCGAACGTGAGATTCACCTGCGAGCCGTCGGCGACAATGCGTTTCGTCTCGACCACCTTGCC
>SIBB01000123.1 GCA_009695395.1 Pedosphaera sp.
TCACGCGCGATGGCGTCGAGCAACGCGCGTTCAATCTCCGCGCCGGTCGCATCCTTCGCGTGCAAAACACGACGCTTGGAATGGCCGCCTTCCTTGGTGAGATCGAGTTCCTTGCCGTGGCCGCCGGGCAGTTCGCGCTCGCTGAACTTCGCGCCCAGTTCCATCAGCTCCTGAATCCGCGCCGGCCCTTCGCCGATGATGGTGCGGACGATGTCCTCGCGGCACAGGCCGGCACCGGCATCGAGCGTGTCGCGCACGTGCATCTCGATGGAGTCCTCGCGGCTGGTGACGGCGGCGATGCCGCCCTGCGCCCAGTTCGTGTTCGAGTCCGCGCGACTCTTCTTGGTGACGATGGCCACGCGCCCGCGCGGAGCGACCTGGAGGGCGAAGGTCAGCCCCGCGATGCCGCTGCCGAGGATGAGGAAGTCAAATTGACGGGTGGCTTCGGCCATGTGGTGCGCGATTCAACGGCAGAACACGCAAGCGGGCAAAGGGAATTCGCGCTCGCCCCGTAGTCGCAACCTTCAGGTTGCGGTTCGTTACCCTGCCCGACGCGCAGGTTGAAGCCTGCGACTACTTCGCCGGAGTCAGATACTTCTCCGTGTAAGCCTTGATGGCCTCGGCCAGGAACTTCGCCGTCTCCTCACGCTTCTTCGCATCCGTGCGGAACGCGCCGCCGAACTCGAGCTGGATGGCGTCCACGCCGTTCGTCGTGTGGCTGCCGTAGCTGCGGACGATGTAGCCACCACTGAACCCGCTCGTCTCCCGCGGCGATCCCGGCGGCGTGTTGGTGGGCGACACGTTGATGCCCTTCGCCGCGAGGTAGCCGAGGATGCTGTGCTCGCCCGTGAGCGCGACGGCTCCGTGCTTCTCGACCATCTTCATCACCGTCGTGCCGTTCTGCGTGCCGCGAAAAATCGTGTTCGTGCTCGCTGCCTGCCCGTGGATGTCCAGCAACAGCGCGCCCTGCGGAAACTTCTTTCGAAGCTCGTCCACAAACTCCCGCACCTGCCCGTGGAACGCGGCGTGGACAACCTGTGCGTTCGGATGCTCCACGGCTTCTTTCTCGGGGCGGTTCGGGTCCACGAATTGCCGATGTGCCTTCATCGCGACGAGGTATGGCTTCTTGCCCGTGACTTCCTCAACGCGCTTCGCCGTGGCCGTCGCCAGCTCGAACGTGCGCGTGTCTTGTCCGGTGACAAACTTGCCGCTGGTGCGCTCGCCTTCGGGACCTAGGCGCTTCGGCACGCCGGGGATCGCGAGTGAACCACCGTGCGGCGCGGTGATGATGACGGGCAGCTCGCCCCGCTGGACTTGGAGGAACTCGTTTGTCTGTGCGGCTGCCGCAGAGACCAGCGACATCGCGAGAAGAGTGCAGGCAATCAGGTGTTGATTCATAGTCGCAGGCATTGCTCGTGGCAAACTGACCGTGTTGCCCCTGCGAGGGCAAGCTCGGCGAGCATGGAGTCGTTTGTAGCCGTTTCTCTTCACCGCTCCGGGTTCGACAACGACGCAGGGTTCCCCTACAAGTCCGCCCCGACATGAGTTCCCGCTACAAAGTGGTCATCACGGATTTCGTCGGCGAGCCGCTCGATGCGGAACGCCGCATCCTCGGTGACCTCGCGGACATCACCGCGCTCGAAGCGAAGCACGAGGACGAGATGGCTGGCCGCATCGAGGATGCCGACGCGGTGATGGTCTATCACTTCCTGAAAATCACCGAGGCCACCCTTGCCCGGCTGCGCCACTGCAAGGTCATCATCCGCTGCGGCGCGGGCTTCGACAACGTGGACGGCGCAGCTTGTCGCGCGCGCGGCATCGCGCTGTGCAATGTGCCTGACTACGGCTCCGAGGAAGTCGCCGACTCCGCGCTGGGTATGGCGCTCTCGCTGATGCGCGGGATTCACTTTCTCAACAGCCGGCTGCGGCGTGGGCACGGCGCGTGGACTTATGAACAGTTCAAGCCGGTGCATCGGCTGCGCGGACGTGTGTTCGGCATCGTCGGCGTTGGGCGCATCGGCACGGCGGCGGCGCTGCGGGCGAAGGCGTTTGGGTTCGATGTCGTGTTTTACGATCCTCTCGCACCGGATGGCCGGGAGAAGGCGCTCGGTGTCCGCCGCGTCGAGTCGCTCGATGAACTGCTCGTTCAGAGCGATGTCGTCAGCCTTCACTGCCCGCTCACACCGGAAACGCACCACCTGATGAACCACGACACCCTCGCGAAGATGCGCCCCGGCGCGTTCCTCGTGAACACCGCGCGCGGTGGAGTCGTGGAACCGCTCGCGGTGCTGGAGGCCTTGGCGCACGGACATCTGGGTGGCGCGGGCCTCGACGTGTTGGAGCAGGAGCCGCCGGCGGAGGACCACCCGTTGCTCGTTGCTTGGCGTGACCCAAAGCATCCCGCGCACGACCGGCTGATTCTGAATCCGCACGCTGCCTTCTACTGCGAAGAGGGGCTGAACGATATGCGCGTGAAGGGTAGCGAGAACGTCCGCCGTGTGCTGCTCGGCGGCGCGCCGCGCAACGTGGTGAACTGATTTTTGCCCACGGATAAAGCGGATGACGCGGATTGTCTGGAGGCCGGTTCATCCGCGTTATCCGTGGGCAACTCTTCCCGGCAACTTTGGGTTTCCGGCGCTCGTCCGTCTTGGATAGTCTGCTTCCGCACATGACAACCAATCCCGTCGCCCTCATCACCGGTGCTTCGCGCGGCATCGGGCGCGGCATCGCGCTGGAGTTGGCGAAGGTGGGCCATGACCTCGTGGTGAACTTTGCCAGCAGCGCGGACGGCGCCCGGCAGACGGCGGCGGATTGTGTCGCGGCGGCGAAGGCAGTGGGCAAAACCATCCGTGCGGAGATTTGCCAAGCTGATGTAGGCAAGGCCGCGGACCGCGAGCGCCTGATCGCCTTTTCGCGCGAACAGTTTGGTCGGCTGGACTTGCTGGTGAACAACGCCGGCATCACCTCCATCGGGCGACGCGACGTGTTGGAGGCGCGCGAGGACGAGTTCGACGCGCTCATGGCCATCAATCTCAAAGGCCCTTACTTTCTCAGCCAGCTCGCGGCGAACTGGATGATTGAACAGGTGAAATCTAACCCAGCACAGCGGCCCAAAATCGTCACCATCACCTCCATCAGCGGTTACGCGGTATCGACCAATCGCGGTGATTACTGCATGGCGAAAGCCGCGCTGGGAATGATGACCCGACTTTACGCCACGCGCCTCGCGGACCACGGTATCAACGTCTACGAGGTCTGTCCCGGCGTCATCGCCAGCGACATGACCGCGCCGGTGAAGGAGAAATACGACCAGCTCTTCGCCGACGGCCTCGCGCCTCTCCGTCGCTGGGGCACGCCGGAGGACGTAGGTCGCGCCGTGACCGCCCTCGCGCTGGACTACCTGCCTTACAGCACCGGCGAGACGATCAACGTGGATGGCGGGTTCCATGTGCGGAGGCTGTAGCAGCCGACGTGGGGAGGCTTACTTTGAATTTCACCGCCAAGCCAACCTGACATTCAGAGCCTCGCCACCTCCGCTGCTACCCGATTCGATATGCCAACCAAAATCAACCCCAAGCTCACGCCGCAAAAACTCCTCCCCAAGATCACCCGGCTCTTCGAGCTGTCGGCGGAGAAAATCCTCGCCCGCGAGAAGTCATGGCAGCCCGAGAACGGCACGCCGGTCTTCACGGTGAAGGGTAAATACACCTCGCGCGGCTGGACCGAGTGGACGCAGGGCTTTCAGTTCGGCTCGGCGATTCTCCAGTTCGATGCCACGGGTGACGAGCGGTTCCTGAAGCTTGGGCGTGAGGGCACGCGGCGGCACATGGCGTCGCACGTCTCGCACACGGGCGTGCATGACCACGGGTTCAACAACGTCTCGACCTACGGCAACCTGCTGCGCCTGATGCGCGAGGGCCGCCTCCCGCAGGACGACCGCGAGCAGGACTTTTACGAACTCGCGCTCAAGGTCAGCGGCGCGGTGCAGGCGGCGCGGTGGACGAAGCTCGCCGACGGCACCGGCTTCATCCACAGCTTCAACGGAGCGCACTCGCTCTTCGTGGACACCCTCCGCTCCTGCCGCTCGCTGGCCGTCGCGCACCAGCTCGGCCATGTGCTGATGGGCGAGCAGGACGCGAAGATTTCCCTGCTGCAACGGCTCGTGGAGCACGCGCTGAACACGGCGCGCTACAACGTCTATTTCGGCGCGGGCCGCGATGCTTACGATGTGAGCGGCCGCACGGCGCACGAGGCGGTGTTCAACGTGGCGAACGGGGTCTTCCGCTGCGCGAACTCGCAGCAGGGCTACGCGCCGTTCAGCACCTGGACGCGCGGGCTGGCGTGGGCGGTCTGCGGGTTCGCGGAGGAGTTGGAGTTCCTGGCCACCGTGCCAACTCAGACCGTGGACGCAGCGGCGAAGGCGGGCGTGCAATCGTGGGAGGCCATGCTCTCCGAGCCGATCCAGACTTGGCGTGCGGGGGCACAGTTGGAAGTGGCGCTCGTGGAAGCCGCCACCGCCACCGCCGACTTCTATTTCGCCAACACCTGCGCCGACGGCATCCCGATGTGGGACACGGGCGCGCCGAACTTGCACCGGCTGCCGGCGAATTATCTGAGCAAGCCGGCTGACCCGTTCAACGCCCACGAGCCGGTGGACAGTTCCGCCGCCGCCATCGCCGCGCAGGGTTTGATTCGCCTCGGCAATTATCTCATTGCGAAGGGCGACAAGAAGAACGGCGCGCGCTATCGGCAGGCCGGCTTGACCGTGGCGGACACGCTCTTCTCCGAGCCGTATCTCTCCACCAATCCGAAGCATCAGGGACTCATCCTGCACTCCGTCTATCACCGCCCGAACGGCTGGGACTACATCGCACCGGGCCAACAGGTGCCGAACGGCGAAAGCTCCATGTGGGGCGACTACCACGCGCTCGAACTCGCGCTCCTCCTCCAGCGCGAGGCGAAGGGAGATGCGTATCTGACCTTCTTCGGCTGCGTGCCGAAGTGATGTGGATTGAGCAACCGCCCGCTTTTCATCCGTGGCTAAAAGGCCGTCACACCTGCGCCCGGAGGACGCGCTGTAAAACGCAAAGGGCGCGGCTTGTGTCGCGCCCTTCGGTGGTCAGTTGATTTAAACGGGGCCTTACGCGCCCATGCCGTCCTCGAAGGAGCCGGCGGCGGCAGGGAAGCATAGCTCGTTTTTCACGTAGCGGACACCGTCGCCGGAGCAGTGGTCGAGGTCCTTGTGCGCGCTCTCGGCCTCGACGACCAGCGGGGCGGACTTCGTGCCCATCGCCGCCATGTAGCGCTGCGGGTAGCCGACGTGGATGAGCAACTCGACGTAGCGGTGCATGTTCAGGTCGCCGCTGGCGAGGTCTGTGAACTGCATGGCGCGCTTGCCCCAGTCGGGCTGCATCGCGCGGAGCGGGAAGCCGCTGCGGACGACGAAGTTCTTCACATGGGCGGCGTAGATGCGGCTGCCGACTTTGAGGAAGCGGCTCTCCCACGTCTCGCCTTCCCAGCAGTGGGACGGGTCGGCGTTCACGGCGAGGGATTTGTCGCCGTTGCAGATGGAGACGAGCATGTTGAAGTCATCGGCCGTGCTGGCGGCGGTGCCGGGATGGATTTCGTGGCAGAGCTTGATGCCGAGTTCGTTGGCGTGCTTGCGGAGCTTGGCGGTCTTCTTGACGAAGCGTTCCTTGCCTTCCGCGAGCAGGTCGAAGCCGCCACCGGCCCAGAAGCCCCACGGGTAGCCGCTGGCGAGTTCCCAGCCGAAGGCCACGCCCCAGAACATCGGCATGACCTTCACGTTCAGCTCGGCACTGAGGTCCATCAGCTTGAGCAGGTAGTTCTCGTGCCACTTCTCGATTTCTTGGGGCGTCTTCTTGGCGAGGTCGGGCGCGATGAAGGGGTTGCCGGACTTGGTGCCGGTCCACGCGCTGGTGTGGACCCAGAAGGGGCAGTGGGCGGAGATGCCGTCGAGCGTCATGCCGCGCGACTCGAAGGTGTCGCGGATTTCCTTCGCGGACTTGAAGAGCTTGCCGCCGTTGAGGTGGTAGTTGCTGGGCTGGACGCCGGTGGCGCCGGCGGCTTTGGCAAAGTCGAGCACTTCGGCGAGGGATTTGCCGCCGTGCTGGGCGCATTCGAGGCTCGGGTGGTAAATAGGTTGCGCCATAAAATTATAAGTTTGAGTCAGGTTTCTGTTTTGGTTTGCTCGCGCGAATGGATAGCAAACGGGCGCGTAGGAAATCAAGCACTGCCTCTGGGGCTGGTGATTTTAACGGGAGATGCGGGTTGCACCGAGCCCTCCCCGCCAGTTAGGAACTCCCCGCCAGCCCGGCTGGCTTCACTCATGATCGAGTTTTACGACACGCACGCGCATCTGGATTACCCCGACTTCGCCGACGAACTGCCGCAGCTCGTCGAGCGCGCGGCGGCGGCGGGCATCACGCGGCTCGTCAGCATCGGGACGGATTTGGAGAGCAGCGCGAAGGCGGTGGCGCTGGCAGAACGGTTTCCCGGCGTGTTCGCGGTGGTGGGCTGGCATCCGAACGACGCGGTGCGCGCGCCAAGGGATTTTCGCGCGGAGCTGCGGGAGCTGGCGAAGCATCCCAAGGTCGTGGCCATCGGCGAGACGGGGTTGGATTACTTCCGACTGCCGAGTGCGAGCGGCGGCTCGGCGGCGGACGACGAGCACGTCAAGGCGCGGCAGGCAGAGGTCTTTCAGCAGCAGCTCGAAGTCGCGGCGGAAGTTGGCTTGAACCTCGTCATCCACACACGCGGCGAGTGCTTCGAGGAGACGCTGGCGATGCTTGATCCGTTCGCCAGCCGCGTGCGCGGGGTGTTCCACTGCTTCGTCGGCACGCCCGAGCAGATGCGGCGCGTGCTGGCGATGAACTCGCTGGTGAGCTTCACGGGCATCCTGACCTTCAAGAACGCGCAGTCGGTGCGCGACACGCTGGCGGCGACGCCGCTGGGCAGCTTCATGCTGGAGACGGACGCCCCGTTCCTCGCGCCGGTGCCCTATCGCGGCAAGCGCTGCGAGTCCGCCTACGTGAAGGAAATCGCGGCGGCAGTGGCCGCGGTGAAGAACTGCACGCTGGAGGAGTTGAGCGCGGCGACGTGCGCGACGTCACGGGAGTTTTTCCCGAAGCTGGGTTGAAGTGCACTGGAGAAGTGAATTCAGCGTGCTGCTTTACGAGTTTGTGTGGCGGCACGCTTGCCGTAATCTCGCCACGACACTGATGAAGCACCTTTCCAACTATCGCACCACATCGCGTTCAGGGCTGACTCGCCCTGCCTGCTCGTGGGTGGCTTTGTGCTGGCTCGCTTACATCGTTGGGGCCTTTGCCCAACCGCGAGTGATCATCAACGAAATCCACTTCGAGCCGGCGGAGAAGAAGTCTCTGGAGTTCGTCGAGCTGCACAACGTGGGCACGACCGAGGCGCACCTCCCCGCCTGGCAGCTCGGCAAGTTCCGCTTCGGCGCGACCAACTCACTGCTGCCCGGCGGCTTCGTGGTCATCGCGGCGGACCCGGAGGCGTTTCGCAAAGCCTACGGATTCACGCCGCTCGGACCGCTGCCGGGCCGACTGAAGAACGAAGGCGAGCGCCTCGCCCTGCGCGACGCCAGCGGGCGCATCGTGGACGAGGTGCGCTACGGCGTGGGCTTCCCGTGGCCGGCGGCGACGGTGGGTGCGGGTTCGTCGCTGGAGCGTGTGCATCCGAATCTCGCCGCGACGTTCGCGAGTTCGTGGCGCGCGTCCGGCTTCCGCGTGGATGGCAGCTTGGGGAACAAATCGCCAACGCCGGGCAAGACTAACTCGGTCTTCTCTCCGGCGCAGCCGCCTGCCGTCGAAGCCGTCTCGCACGCGCCGCAACAACCGCGCTCCGGCGAGGCCGTGACCGTCACCGTGCGGGTCGCCGAACCGCGCGGCCACACGGCGAAGCTGCTGGTGCAAGTCGTCGAGCCGGGGAGCTATCTGCGCAAGAGCGACCCGGCTTACGAGCAAGGCTGGCAGGAGTTCCCGTTGAACTGGTCCGCCGCCGACCAGCACTTCACTGCCGTCGTGCCGGGAGAGTTTCAGAAACACCGCCGCCTGCTACGCTACCGCGTTCTCTTCACAGAGGCCTCCGGCCCCAACGTCCGCCTGCCCTACGCCGACGACGAAAGCCCGAACTTTGCATGGTTCTGCTACGACGGCGTGCCCGCGTGGACTGGCGCGGCGCAACCGGGCAAGACTCCCCCGCTCCAATTCTCCGCCGCCTTCCTCACCACGCTGCCCGTCTATCAACTCCTCGCGCGGCACGACGACGTGGAGCGCAGCCAATGGGACGGCGGCTACAACAAGCGCCGGCTCTTCGGCACCTTCGTCTGCGATGGCCAGGTCTTCGACCACGTGCAATTCCAGAATCGCGGCCAGGCCAGCACCTACGTCAGCGGCAAGACCAAGTGGGGCGTCCATTTCCCGCGAACGCATGACTTCACCCCGAAGAACCACTGGGGCCAGCCTTACGTCCGGCCGTGGGACCACTTGAACTTGAGCGGCTGCGCCAGCCCGTGGGTGCAGGTCAATCGCGGCATGGCTGGGATGGACGAGGCCGTTTCCTTCCGCGCGTATCACCTCGCTGGCGTGCCCAGTCCGGGGACTCACTGGATTCACTGGCGCGTCATCTCGCGCGCGGACGAGGCGAGCGCGAAGAGCCAATACGATGGTGACCTTTGGGGTCTCTACATGGTCGTGCAAGACCCCGACGGGCCGTTCCTGAAAGAGCGCGGCCTCCCCGACGGCAACACGTTCAGTCCCGAGACTGGGAAGAAACATCTGGGCAACGGGCTGCCGAAGGACGGCTCCGACTTCAACAAGTTCATGGACGGCTCCCGCAACACAAGTTCCGAAAAGTGGTGGCGTGACAATCTGAACCTCCCCGACTACTTCAGCTTCCACGCGGTCAACCGCATCGTCTCCAACGTGGATCTGCGCCACGGCGCGAATCACTTTCTCTAC
>SIBB01000124.1 GCA_009695395.1 Pedosphaera sp.
CGTGCTGTTCGGGCGGCGGCAGAAGGCGAGCTGCCACGCGCGCGATACCTTGGATTCATCCGTCGAATCGCCGGCCTCTTTCGTCACGCGCTCGGCGAAGAACTTCGCCTGTGTAAGCGCGAACTCGCCGTTCATCAGCGCGAGTGACTGCGGCGCGACGGTGGAGGCGTTCCGTAGTTCGCAGTTCGGCTCCATGCGCGGCGCGTCGAACGTCTCCATCAGCCCGAGCGGCTTGCTGCGGCGCATCTGCACGTAAAGGCTGCGCCGGAACTCCTCGCCGTTCAGCCCCACAAACTTCCCGCTGGGCCGGCCCGCTGTGTCGTCGGTGTTCACGCCCACGACGACTTGCCCGGTCTCGTCGGTCATGATGGGCACCGGTGCGCCGCCGGCCTTCGGGTTCAGCTTGCCGCTCACGGTGAGCTGCGCGTCGCGGAGTTGCTCGGCGTCGAGGCGACGGAGGGCGTAGCGCCAGAGGAGCTTGTTGTCCGGGTCTTTGGAATTTGAGTTGTGGAACTCGGCGTTTGAAATCTGAGACGCCTGCCGATACGCCGCGCTGGTCATGATGACCCTGTGCAGCTTCTTGAGGCTCCAACCTTGAGCCACGAACTCGCTCGCCAGCCAGTCCAGCAACTCGGGATGCGTCGGGCGCTCGCCCAGCGTGCCGAAGTCCGACGGCGATGCCACGATGCCGCGCCCGAAGTGGTGCAGCCAGACGCGGTTCACCAGCACGCGCGTCGTGAGCGGGTGCGTGCCATCCGTGAGCGCGCGGGCGTAGGCGAGGCGGCGGCCGCTCGTGGGCAGCGCGGCGTCTTTCTCCGGCAAGTCCACGGGCCGCAGCGACGCGAGGATGGTCAGGTCTCCGGGCTTGAGCTGCTGCTTGGGCTGGTCGGGGTCGCCACGATGGAAGAGGAAGGTCGGAGCCAAGTCTATTTTCGCAGCCGTCGCCACGACTTCGTTGAACACGGGAAGGAACTGCTCCGCCGGCTTCCGCTCGCGGATCTTCGCCGCCTCGTCCGCCTGCTTCTTCAGCTCGTCCGCCTTCTTCTGCTCGTAGAGATACAGCGAGCCGGGGTTGAGTTGCATGACGGTCGGGTGCTCCTTGAGCAGTTTCACCTGGGCGGCCGTGCGCTTGGCGACGACGGCCTTGTAGGCCTCACGCAGCGGCGCGCGGAGTTCTTCGGGGCGCTTCAACAGCTCTTTCTCCAGCACCTCGGCGATGAACTCATCCTGCCGCTTGAGCCGCGAGGTCTCGACGCCCTTTGCGTCCTTCTCGACCTCGGCGGCCTTGGCGCGATCCTCGGCGGACATCAGCGAGACGAGCCGGGCGTTGGGCGTGCGCCAGGTGCGCAGGTCGAAGCCCGGCTCGAAGACGGCGCGCAGCCGGTAGTAATCCGCCTGCGGAATCGGGTCATGCTTGTGGTTGTGGCACTGCGCGCAGCCGACGGTGACGCCGAGCAGCGAACTGGAGACGACCTTGATGGTGTCGGCCACGACAGCGTTGCGCGCGACCTTCTGCTCGACGCCCGCGTTCGCCGTGCCGTCGGGGGCCATGCGGAGAAAGCCGGTGGCCGCGAGCTTGTCCACGTCGGCGGGGGAAATGTTTTTAAGCGGCTGCTTCACCAGTTCGTCGCCCGCGAGCTGCTCGACGATGAACTGGTTGAACGGCTTGTCCGCGTTGAGTGAGCGGATGACGTAGTCGCGATATTGCCAGGCCCACAGCCGAACGGTGTCCGCATCCGTGTAGCCGTCGGAGTCGGCGTAGCCCGCGATGTCCAGCCAGTGCCGGCCCCACCGCTCGCCGTAGTGCGGCGAGGCGAGCAGGCGGTCGAGGAGCTTCTCGTAGGCGTCGGGCGAAGCGTCTTTCTCGAACGCCTCCACTTCCTCCGGCGACGGCGGCAAGCCGAGCAGGTCGAAGCTCGCGCGGCGGATGAGCGTGGCGCGGTCCGCTGGCGGGCTGAAGGTGAGTTTGGCGGCGGCGAGTTTTTGGAGGACGAAGGCGTCGATGGGATTGCTGACCGCTGACCGCTGACCGCTGATCGCTGGAACCGCCGGCCTGCGCACCGCTTGAAACGCCCAATGCGCCCGCTCCTCCGGCGTGAACTCGTCCGCCGCAGCGGGCTTCGCCGGTTCCGTGCGCGCGACCTTCGCGCCACCGGCAATCCACTGGCGGATGACTTCGACCTGCTCCTTGGAAAGTTTCTTCTCCGACTTGGGCATTTCGCCATCGCGGACCAACGTGAAGAGCGGACTCTTTTCCGGCTTGCCCGGGATGATGGCTGCGCCGTGCTCGCCGCCCTTCGCGAGCAAGTGGCGGAGTCGCGCGTCGAGGCCGCCCTTGAGCTTTTCTCCTTCGCCGTGGCAGGTGAAGCAATTGGCTTTGAGGATGGGTCGGATGTCCTTCTCGAACGTCAGCGGGCCGGACGCAACGGGCTTGGGCGCGGCAACGAGAGAAGTCGCCGCCAGGCACATCGCGGCAACGAGACTGCTCGCGACGAAACCGCGCGGTGAGATTGCGGTGCTAAACACGTTTAGAAGACTGCGTGCCCACTGGGTGAATTCAGCCCCGCGCGTCCGTAGTCGCATTGCGGATCGCGGGCTTGTTGCAACGGCACTCCGCAAGCGGCAGTCACAGACCACCGCGACAAATTGACGCCTGCGACGGCAGTCCGCACTCCTCGCTCACGCGGCGTGGGCGTAGGTCAGATCGCGCTTGGGGTCCACGCCCCAGCGCTGGGCCACGGCTTCCAAGCCAGGGTTCATCGGCCACTGGTCAGGCTGGGCTTCGCCGGTGAACTCCGGATGGCCGCCCTTGAGGTTCATGCAGCCCTTGTTGTCGCCGATGCGGCGGATGGCCTCGCAATCGTCCGGCGTGAGCGTGATGTCGGGCAGCGCCGCCAGCTCGTCAATCTTCGCCTCGATGAGCTTGGTGTTTGGGCCAACTTCCTGGATGAAGGTGGGGATGACACTCTTAACCGCCGTCTGCTGGAGGGTCCAGAGGCAGGCGAGTTGGAGCATGGTCACGCCATATTTCTCGGCGAGCGGGCGCATCTGCTCAATCTTCGTGTTGCCAGCTTCAACCCAGCCAGCCGGGCGGAACGTGCGGTGGTCGCCGTGGCCGAACTGGTGCCCGGGCTTCACGTCGTCGTGGAAGAGACCGCCGTAATCCACCACGCGCGCGATGAGCTTCACGCCGTTCTTCTCAGCCACCGGCAGGACGTAGCCGCCGGGCCACGGCTCCATCGGGCCGAGGATAATCATCGCCTCGTCCACCAACCCGCTGAAGCGCTCGAAGCACTGGATGAGGTCGAGCGAGAAGCCGTTCGCCGGCCCCGGCGCAATGCCGAGGCGGTTGGTGAGCTTCGCCGACTTGAGCGCGGCCATGCCCTTCCACGCGGCGTCGCTGGAGTAGCCGACTGAGTCGGGGTTGTGCAGGTAGAGCGCGTCGAAGTGGTCGGTGCCGAGGCGGGCGAGGGATTTCTCAGCGGCCATGCGGAGGTAGCTGGCGAATTGGTCAGGCTTGCGCAGGCGCTCGTCGGTGAAACGCAGGTAGCCCTTCGCGCCGTCGCGTTTGCCGGGGTAAATGTCGTGGCCGAGGAGGCCGACGAGGCAGTAGCTGTCGCGCGGGATGCCCTGCAACGCCCGGCCCAGCATCGTGTCCGCCTCGCCGAGGCTGTAAACGTCCGCCGCCATGAACGTGCGGAAACCCTTCGCATAGGCGTGGCGGATGCAGGCGAGGTAGCGCTCCTCGCTGAGGGCCTCGCCGAAGTGCATGTAACGTCCGCCGCTCCAAGTGCCGTAGGCCGTGCGTGTCAGTTCCATAGTCTCAAGGTGTTTTGTTCTGCGTTCATCGCGACGGCTCGCCGCCGGGTGAAGTTCGCACGACGAAACTGTCTGCCGAGGATGGACGCGAATGCAAGGCGCAAGGCCGGGCGGGGATTGGCGTGAAGTGGGCGCGGATTGCAGGAAAGCGGTAGGGCGCGTCTGTCCTCAGCGCGCCGCTGTGTTCTCACCGCTGAACGGCCCGCTGAGGACAGGCGCGCCCTAGCCGACGACTTCAGCGGCCCCAACTACGGCCGGCCGGTCGGGCGGGCGGGCGGGGGCCGCCCGAGACGTTCCCGCCTTCCCGGTTCCCACTCACCTGCGGTCTGCTGTTTGATGAACGGCGCTGACCTCCGTAACCACCCTGCCGACCGCCGCCGCCACCGCCCTGTCCCCCGCCGCCACCGCGCGATTGCTGCCGGTGTTGGCCGCGTTGCTGGCCGACGTCGCCCGCCGTGCGAGGCTCGGGCCGGTCCGTGTAATCAAATCCCTCCGCCTTCTTGCGCACCAAGCCGCGTCCGATGAAGCGCTCCAGCGAACGCAGCTCTCCGTGGTCCTCTGGCGTCACGAAGCTGATGGCATCGCCCACCGCGTGCGCCCGCCCCGTGCGCCCGATGCGGTGGACGTAGTCCTCCGAGTGCATTGGGAAGTCGAAGTTCACCACGTGCGAGATGCCGTCCACGTCAATGCCGCGCGCCGCGATGTCCGTCGCCACCAGCACGCGCACCACGCCGGACTTGAAGTCGCGCAACGCCCGCAGGCGCTGGTTCTGCGAGCGGTTCGAGTGCAGCGTCGCACAGGTGACGCCGTGAGTTTCGAGCTGGCGGGCGAGGCGGTCAGCGGAATGCTTCATGCGCACGAAGATGAGCACCATGTTCATGGTCGGCTCCTTGAGCAGATGCCCCAGCAGCGCGACCTTCCGCGAGCGCGGCACTTCATACGCCCACTGCGTGACGGTCTCGGCGGGGTTCGAGCGACGGCCGATCTGCACCAACTTGGGCGAGTGCTGGAACTCGTGCGTCAGCCCTTCGATCTCGCGCGACAGCGTGGCGGAGAAGAGCAACGTCTGCCGCTGCTTCGGCAGCGAACGGACAATCGTGCGGATGGACGGAAGGAAGCCCATGTCCAGCATCCGATCGGCCTCATCGAGCACGAGGAATTGCAGCCGGGAGAAATCCGCGTAACGCCGATCCATCAGGTCCATCAGCCGCCCCGGAGTGGCGACAATGATGTCGAGTCCTGACTGGAGCGCCTTAATTTGCGAATTCTCGCCCACGCCGCCGAAGACCGTCGCCATCTTCAGCGACAGGTGTTTGCCATAGGCGCGGACGTTCTCCTCGATTTGCACCACCAGCTCGCGCGTCGGCGCGAGGACGAGCACGCGCGTGCCGCGCCCCTGACCGGCGGCCGCCGCGAGCTTGGTCAGGATCGGCAGCGTGAAAGCGGCTGTCTTGCCCGTGCCCGTCTGGGCGATGCCGATCATGTCATGCCCCGCGAGAATGTGTGGAATGGCCTGCGTCTGGATGGGCGTCGGCTCGGTGTAGCCGGCGTCCGCGATGGCGCGGAGGATGTTGGGGTCGAGATTTAGTGCGTTAAACGACATAGAGCTGGGCAGTATGCGTCAAAACCGCGCGCTGTGGCGAACTAATTTTACGCGGCGCAGCAGAGGATGGCCACCGAGCCAAGACCAACCCGAATCTTCCTGAACACTCCCTGCTCACCTCCCGTCTGCCTTCCGCAACCAAACACTTTATGCACTCATTTCAATCGCCTCGCGCCCGGTCACTCCTCACCGCCGCCCTGCTCACCGCCCCCTTCCTCGTCTCCGCCGTCGAGCCTGTGAAGGAAGATACCAAGAAGGGCCCCCTGCCCGTCGCCAAGTCCAAGCGCTCCTCCAAGGTGGACTTCGAGAAGGAACTCCTCCCCATCCTCCGCCGCAATTGTCTCTCCTGCCACAACTCGCAGAAGGGCGAGGACGGCGTGAACCTCGAGACGCCCCAGACCATCGCCAAGGGTGGCGACACCGGCAAAATCGTCCAGCCCAAGAAGGCCGAGAGCAGCTCCCTCTTCCGCCTCGCCGCCCACATGGGCAAGCCCAGCATGCCGCCCTCCGGCAACAAGGCTGGCGCGAAGAACCTCAACCCCGACGAACTCGCGCTGCTCAAGCTGTGGATTGACCAAGGTGCCACGGGCGAGGTGAAGGGCGGCGGCCCCATCGTCTGGCAGCCCTTGCCCGAGGGCCTCAATCCCATCTACGCCGTCGCGCTCACGGACGACGGCCAGTTCGCCGCCGCCGGCCGCGCGAACCAGATTCATCTCTTCCACGTCCCCACCGCCTCCACCATCGGTCGCCTCACCGACCCCGCCCTGCTCGCGGACAAGACCTACGCGCGTCCCGGCGTCGCCCACCGCGACATGACCTACGCGCTCGCCTTCAGCCCCGACGGCAACACCCTCGCCTCTGGCAGCTACCGCGAGGTGAAACTCTGGCAACGCCCCGTCAACGTGCAGAAGCAAACCCTCCCCGGCGCAGCGGAATTCCTGGCCACCAGCCCCGACGGCAAATGGCTCGCTGCCGCCAGCGGCAACGACATTAAGCTCTGGAGCCTCCCTGCCCTCACGCCCGGCAAGACGCTCTCCGGCCACACCAGCCCGGTGAAATCCCTCTCCTTCGCCACCAACTCCGCCCGCCTCGTCTCCGGCGCGGACAAGACCGCCCGTGTCTGGAGCTTCGCTGACGGCTCGCTCTTCGCCGAAGTCACCGCGACCAATGACATCGTCTCCGTCGCGATGCTCCCCGACGGCAAACGCATCGCCACCGCTCACGGCGACAAAAACATCCTCACTTGGAAACTTCCCGAAGCCGCCGGCGGCAAAGCCGAACCCGGCCCCGTCATCGCTGGCACCGCCCCCATCACCCTACTCGCCGCGCTCCCGCCCGCGCAGCTCCTCGCCGCCGGCCCCGATGGCATCGTCCGCGTGCTCGACGCCGACAAAGGCAGCGCTGTCCGCACCCTCGCCCACGGCAGCCCCGTCGCCGCCCTGGCCGTCAGTCCTGATGGCAAAACCCTGGCCAGCCTCGGCACCACGAACACTTACGCGAAGCTCTGGAACGCCGCCGATGGCAAGGCGCTCGGCGAGCTTCGCGGCGACCGCTACGTGTCCGACCGCGCCGCCACCCAAGGCCGCGACCTGACCTTCGCCAACAACGAAGTGACTTACCAGAAGGCCGCGCAGAAGAAGGCCGAGGACGACCAGAAGAAAGCCGACGAAGCCTCGAAGAAGGCCGAGGAAGAGCGCGTGAAACTGGAGAAGACGCAACCCGAGAACGTCAAGAAGCTCGCCGAGGCCACCACGGCGAAAGTCGCCGCCGAGAAGGCCAAGACGGAAGCCGAGGCCCCGCAGAAGAAAGCCGCCGACGCCAAAGACGCCACCGACAAAGCCGTCACCGACGCCGCCGCCCTCGCGAAGACCGCCGCCGATGCCCTCGCCAAAGCCGACGCCGCCGGCAAGCCCGCCGCTGAGAAGACTTCCACCGAAGCCGCCGCGAAAGCCAAGACCGCCGCCGACGCGAAGGTCGCCGCTGACAAGACGCTCACCGACTTGAACGCGAAGCTCAAGGAAGCCACCGACAAGTTCACCGCGGAGAACAAGAAGTTCACCGACGCCACCGCCGAGGTCCGCAAATACACCGACGCCGAGGACGCCGCCAAGCGCGCCGCCACCGACGCCAAGCGGTCCATTGACGACGTGGCCAAGACCAAGACCGCCATCGCCGACGCCGAGACCGCCCAGAAGAAAGTCGAGACCACCGTGGCCGACGTGAAGAAGGCGCAGACCGCCGATGAGAAGATGATTCGCGCCGTGGCCTTCTCAGCGGACGGCAAGACCCTCGTCACGGCGGGCGAAGACGGCATCGTTCGCACCTGGAGCGCGGCGGACGGCAGCGGCGTGGAGAATTACAAAGGCCACACCGGCGCGGTGAAGGCCGTGGCGTTCGCGGCAGGCGCAGCGATTTCCGCCGGCAGCGACGGCAAGGTCATCGCGTGGGACACGCAGCCGGAATGGAAGCTTGTGCGCACTATCGGGTCCGCCACCGCCGCCTCGCCCCTCTCGGGCCGCGTGAACACCCTCGCCTTCAGCCCCGACGGCAAGACCCTCGTCACCGGCAGCGGCGAGCCGTCCCGCAGCGGCGAGCTGAAGCAGTGGGACGCCGCGACCGGCGCGCTCGTGCAGGAGTTCAAGAACGCCCACAGCGACACCGTGCAGAGCGTGGACTTCTCCGGCGACGGCAAGCTCCTCGTCAGCGGCGCGGCCGACCGCTTCGTGAAGGTCTGGACCGTGGCGGACACCAAGCTCATGAAATCCTTCGAGGGCCACACCCACCAAGTCCTCGGCGTCGCACTCAAGCGCGACGGCCGCATCGTGGCCAGCGCGGGCGCGGACAACGCGGTGAAAGTCTGGAGCCTCGTCACCGGCGAGGTCGTCCGCACCGTCGCGGGCTTCAGCAAGGAAGCCACCTCCATCGCCCACGTCGGCGTGGGCGACCAGTTCCTCGCCACCGGCGGCGACGGCAAGGTCCGCCTCATCAATGAAGCCGGCGGTGACGCCCGCACCTTCGCTGGCGCGACCGACTACATGTATGCCGGCGCGGCCACGCCCGACGGCAAGGTCGTCATCGCCGGCGGCCAGGACGGCATCCTGCGCCTCTGGAACGGCACCACCGGCAGCAGCATCGCCACCTTCGAGCCGCCCAAGGCCCCGACCCCCGAACCGCAGAAGACAGCGGCGAAGTAAAAGCGTGAAAGTGAAAGGGGCGGTGGAATGGCAACCGAATGCCCCGTAGCACGCCTTCTCCCTTCCTGAGAGGAGGGCAGAAGGTGGCCGCAGGCCGGATGAGGGGTGCGGCCGCCCACGCCGACGCACGCAACTCCCCGCCCATAGCTCACAGCTCATGCCAACACCTCGCGATACAGGAAGACGATGGAGTTCAACGCCTGGTTCTGCGTCCCCGCTGCAACCCCGCGATGACCGCCGTCGTGCGCGCGGCTTTGGCTGAGGTTGATTCCCGTGACATGACTTGGCCGCGAAGCGTAGTATCCGTCCCGCACTCGTCAA
>SIBB01000125.1 GCA_009695395.1 Pedosphaera sp.
CCCCAGTTGAGCGAAATGCCGGCATAGCCACGCTGGGCGTAAGTCACGACGCTGTTGAGCGAAGCCGACTGCCCGCCGCCGTGCATTTCGAGGATGGCGGGAAGTTTCGTTCCACTTTTTGGAAAAGCGTAGAAGGCGGCGACCTTCGCCGGCGCGCCTTTGAAAATGCCGACCTGATAGCGGATGAGCCGGCAAACCACGCTGCCTTGCTCCCACTCCTTGAGGACTTCGATTTCGAGCGGGTCCTTGCGCGGCTCGAAGCCAGCCCAAAGCTCGGCCAGCGTTTGCGGGACATCCGCTGCTCGGGCCGGGGATTCCAGGAGCGGCAACGCCAGAGCGGCCCCCGTGGTGTGAAGGAAGTGCCGGCGGGTGAGCCGATGGAAGGTCATAGCTTGGAGCCTTTGGGGTTGATGAGATTAAGGTCGTGAGTTGTGGGCACCGAGAGCTTTCGTTACGCTGCGTGACAGGATAAAATAAGACGTTGCTGATTGCGAGGCTACTGCGGCCTCAGACCGCACGCTCCGCGTTTCACGTATGCACGACCTTGCCCATCCCCGGCCTATCGCCGCGCCGGCAGCTTCGGGCGGTGCGCGAGGCTGTCGCGGATGATGCGCAGCACCTGCCTCCGCTCCGCGCCCGCGATGGGCAGGCGCGGGGCGCGCACCCACTCGGCCCCGAGACCGGCTGGAACCAGCGGTAGAGAGCGCGCGGCGGATACCCGGTCAACGAGTCGAAGCCCGGCGGCTTGTGCACGTTCAGGTCCGCCGTGCACAACGACCTTCGGCGTGGGCAGAACTCGAAGGCCGAGGACGCGAGCATGCCTAGTTTGTCCGCCGCCATTCCGGGCCGGCGTGTGCCGACGTTGGGAGAGAAATGGACAACGACGAGGCGGCCCGCTAAGCTCAGGCATTTCCCCGGATGCACGCTCAAGCGGGCTGGGAAAAGCAAATCACTTACGGCTTTGGCCGTTGCCATGAAACTCTCGCGTTGCTGGCTATTCGTTGCGCTCCTGTTGAGCAACGCCAGCCTCGTGCGGGCCGAGGACTGGCCGACGCACCGGCATGACATCGGCCGCTCGGGCATCACGGCGGACGCGCCCGCGCTGCCGCTCCACCTCGCATGGCAGCACGTCTCCGCGCAACGGCCCTCCCCCGCCTGGCCGCCGCCGCACGTCATCATGCTCAACCGGCTCGACTTCGACTACGCGCCGTCGCCGGTGGTCGGTGCGGGCGTGGTCTGCTTCGGCTCCTCCACCGACGACACGGTGCGCGCGCTCGACGAGCGCACGGGCGAAGTGCGTTGGCAGCTCACCACCGGCGGACCCGTGCGCGTCGCGCCGCAGATTGCCGATGGGCGCGCTTACTTCGGCTCGGACGATGGCGTGGTCTATTGCGTCGAGGCAGGGTCAGGCCGGCGGCTGTGGTCCTTCCGCGCCGCGCCGCAGCCGGACCAATGCGTGGGCAACGACCGCCTGATTTCCCGCTGGCCGATTCGCACTGGTGTGCTGGTGGATGGCGGCGTGGCGTATTGCGTCGCCGGGATGTGGGCGAACGAGGGCATCTACGTCTGGGCGCTCGACGCAGCCACGGGGAAAGTCATTTGGTGCAATGACACCAGTGGTTTCGCCGGCATGGACTACAACCACCTGATGACGCCGGACAACGCCGCGAACCTCGAACACGGCGCCCACGACGGCGACTTCGGCGTCGTCGGCCTCACACCGCAAGGCGCGCTCGCGGCCAGCCGCGACGTGTTGCTCGTGCCCAACGGCTACGCGATGCCGGCGGGCTTCGACCGGCGCACGGGCAAGCTGCTCTTCGCCGAACCGCGCGCGGGCGAGGGCGGCCATGCGGTCATCGTGGACGGCGACAAGTTCCACATCAGCTCCATCCATCGCGCCGGCACGCTGGGGCTGCGTTCGCACAAGATGACCAACGGCCAGTTCGTCTCCTTCATGCGCGGCGAGATTCCGCAGCTCTCGCCGCTGCCGCTCAGGCCACCGGTGGTGGGACGCCCGGCCATCAAGCAAGAGCGCGGCAAGGCCAGCGTGCTGGTGCATCAGGGAAAGGTGGTTGGGCGAAACGCCTTCAGCCTCGTGATGGCCGGCGGAAAGCTCGTGCTGGGCCTCGACGGCGCGGTCGCGGTCGTGGACCCGGCGACCAACACCGAGCTGTGGCGCGGCAGCGTCGAGGGCGAAGTGCGTGAGCTGGCCGTGGCCAACGGCCAAATCATCGCAGCCACCACGCGCGGCCATGTGTATTGCTTCGCACCTGCCGCCAGCGCGCCCTCGGCGCGCGTGCATGCACCGCCGGCCGTGCCAACCGCGCCGCCCGCGCCGGCCGCATTCGCCCCGGTGCTCGCGCGCTTGCGGGAGGCGGGCATGGACCGCGGCTTCGCGCTCGTGCTCGGCGATGACGCGGGCAAGTTCCTCCGTCCGCTGGCCGACCAGACGCAGTTGCGCACCGTCGCCGTCGTGCGGGATGCCGCCACGGCCACCACGTTGCGCAGCCAACTGCTCGCCACCACGGCGCAATACGGTTCGCGCGTGCAGGTCCAGGCGGTGGAGCAAAAGTCCCGCCTGCCCTTCGCGCAATACTTCGCCAACGCCATCCTCGTGTCCGGCCCGCTGCAAGGCTGGTCGCCCACGGACCTCTACCGGATGCTGCGCCCGTGCGGCGGCGTGCTGCTCTTCAGTGATGCCGATGCCGCAAGCGCCGCGGCTTTTCTGCGCGAGACCGGCGCGCCGGCGGAGGAGATTCGCGTCTCGCCGAGCGGGCCGTATCTCGTGCGCGGCCGCTTACCGGACGCGCTCGATTGGGACAGCGACCTCGTCTCCGACAAGCGTGCGAAGTGGCCGCTGCGCCTGCTCTGGTTCGGCGGTCCGTCCACCGCGCAGGTGACGAACTTGAAGAGCGGCAACGCCCGCGCGCCCGCTGCGTATGGCCGCTACTTCGTGCTCGGCGAGAACGTCCTCACCGCCGTGGACGCCTACAACGGCCGCAATCTCTGGACGCGCCCGATTCCCCGCTACTCGCTGGACATGCGGATGCAACGGGACCTCCTCAACCACACCGAGTTGGTCTGGTCAACAGAGTTGGGTCGCCAGCACTACCGCACCATCCGCGTCACGGACGCGAGCGTCTTCCTCAACCTCGGCCCCGGCTCCTTCCGCAGCGGACCGGGCTGCATCGAACTCGACGCCCGCACCGGCGAGCAGCGCCGCATCTTCGGCCCGCTCAACGCCGCGCCGTCAGTTGCGCTGCAAGCACCGCAGTCGTGGAAGCTGCCCGTGGACGACCAGCACTCCGGCCAGCTCACACTCGCGCGCGAAGCCGACGCTTTGGTCGTCACGCTCCGCACGAAAGACCCGGTTGTCACCGAGTTGGACGAATGGGATTTGTTCTTCGACTTTCGCCCGTCCGCGACGCGCTACGGGCTCTACGAACCCGGCGTATTCCAGCTCCGCGTCACGCCGGCGCTCGACGCAAACACGCCCGCGTCGGTCGCGTCCGGCACCGGGGTCACGCCGCTGGTGCGCGTGTCCGGCAGGCACGAGGCCGGCGGTTCGCTCACCGTGGTGCGCCTGCCGTGGGCGGTTCTCCCGGGCGGAAACGGCCAGCCGCCGGAGAGTTTCAGCTTCGCCGCGACGCTGAACTCCAACGATGGCCAACCCGCCGAGCGCATTCGTCAGAGCCATCTCTTCGCCGACGCCGTGGCCGATGGCATCAACAACGGTTGGGCCAACGTCACGTTGACGGCCGGCGTGAAAGTCGCCGCGCCGACCAATGTCGTCGGTGCATTCGCCGCCGCTCCGAAGGTGAAGGTGAAGCCTTACCCGTCGAAGCTCGACGCGGGCGTCGGCGCACTCTTGCGCGAGCACCCGCTCACGGGCGAGCTGGGGCCGCGCTTCTTCCACACCGGCACGGGCCTCTGCGGCGGGATGGACTACTCGCTGAACAGCGTCATCAAGCGCGCGGGCGCGGCGAAGGTGCTGGGCATTTACGACTTCGAGGACGACAGCGGCCTGCGCACCTACGTCGGCATCTCCGCCGCGTGCGGCCCGAGCACCACGGTGTCGCAGGGGTTGGTCATCGCGTCCGAGGCGAAGTCGCGCTGCGTCTGCAATTATCCCTTTCGCACCAGCGTGGTCCTGGCCCCGGCAGAAACGCGGTTGAACGAGGACTGGGCCATCTTCCACGAGCGCACGCCGGACACCGTGGTGCGCCAGGCGGCGCTCAACCTCGGCGCGTTCGGCGACCGCCGCAGCGACGACGGCACGCTCTGGCTCGGCTGGCCGCGCCCGCTGGCTCCGCACGAAGCGATGGGTTACTCGCGAGTCCCCGGCACCTACGAGGACGCCCAGCGGCCCGGCGTGTGGCCCATCGCCACGTCCGCCGGCCTGCAAGTGCCGCTCACCGTGGACTTCGACCCGGCGCTCGGCCCTTACCGCTTCAATGCGGACCACACCGCGTTCACCGGCACGAGCCAGCCGTGGATTTACGCCTCGGGCATTCGCGGCATCCGCCAGGCGAGCCTGCAACTGGACTTCCTCCCTTTGCTGAAATCTGTGGCCTTCGCCGTGCCGCCGCAGCTCGACGCGGTGCTGTCGCCACGCGAATGGCTTGGCCCGCCGCTGACCACGCTGCCGAACACCAAGACCCGTGTCTGGCTCGCGCACGACGCGCAGACGCTCTACTGCGCGGCCACGCGACCGCCCATCCCCGGCCACCGCTCGCTGATGCCCAAACCGAGCAAACGGGATGCGCCGGTGAAAGACGTTTTCACGGACGACTCGTGGGAACTGTTCCTCACCGACGCCGCCGGGGAGAAAGTGCTTCATCTCGCCGTGAGCGGCGCGAACGAACGCTTTCTGGCGCTCCGGGCCGACCGCAACTCACCGGAGAATGCCTCGTGGACCGGCGCGTGGCGCAGCGCGGCACGACTGGACGACTCCGGCTTCACGGTCGAGGTGGCGTTGCCGCTGGCCACGCTCCGCGCGGCGGGACTCGACCCTCACACTCTGGGCATCAACTTCCAGATGAACCGCACGCGCATCGCGGGCGAGGCCCTGGCGTATCTCGGCATGGCGGGCCGCAGCGCTTGCGCGAACTTCGCGCTGCTGGCCATCGGCGAGCGCGCGCCTGCCCCGCCCCGCCACTTCCGCGTTCGCCTGCACTTCGCGGAACCGGACGAGCTTGCCGCCGGCCAGCGCGTGTTCGACGTGAAGCTGCAAGGCCGCGTGGTGCTGAAGGATTTCGACGTGGCGAAGGAAGCCGGCGGCCCGCGCCGCGCGCTGGTGAAGACCTTCGAGCACATCGAAGCCGCCGGGGCCATGACACTGGAGTTCGTGCCCAAAGCCAAAGCGCCCACGGCCAGCACGGCTCCAATCCTCAGCGGCTGGGAAGTGGTGGACGAACATTTTGCCTTCGCGCGGGCCAAACGCGCCCCGTGACATCCGACCGGCTCGGCACTGCCTTGGACGTTGCCGCGCCCACTCCTCGATTTGAAACACGAGCGGAGCGCCCTTGCTGCTGGAGAAGCGAACGCCTTCGCCGCCGGCCTTGGCCTGCTTGAATTCGAACCAGTCCTTGTGCAACCGCACGAGCAGCGGAAAGCCCTCGGCCACCGTGCCCGCTGGCAGGTTCGCGCCCTCCGGCGTGGTGAGAATCGTGATCGCCCCCGAGCGTTGCCACTCGGGATACTAGCCGAATGTGCTGCTCACGGCACAGGCTAGGGCGGCGAAGAGAGTGACAGCGGAATTGAGTTTCGTGACTCGATGTCTCAGACCAGATGGGGCTCGGACTGGTTCATGGCGCATGGTCTCCGGATCCGTTCACGAAACTTGCAACGCTCGAACGGCACCGTCGCTGACAAGATTGGCAGGCAGTGCATGGACATTGCTGCCGGATTGCCACGATGCCCTTGATGCCCCTCTACATCAGCAGCAGGAACACCGCACCGGCCGCTGCGGTCAGCATTCCTCCATCCTCCACCCTGCCGATAACCTTCCCGAATTTGGAGTCTCCCTGGATGATCTTATCGCCATCAATTCGGGCGATCACGGTGCCAAACTTTGAGTCGCCACGAAACACCTTGTCGCCATCAATTCGCGCGATCACGGTGCCGAACTTGGAATTCCCTCGGATCACCTTGTCGCCATCCATCCGGGCGACCACCTTCCCGAACTTGCTGTTCCCAGAGATGAGATTGTCGCCATCCAAGAGAGCGACCACCTTGCCGAATTTGCTATCGCCAATGATGATTTTCCCCTGTGCGCTGGCGGAAAGGCAACACAGCGCCAAGAAGGCAATCGTAGCGATCAGTTTCATGGGGTTTGGGCGTTCAGTGACGGGTGCTCGCGAAAGTGGAACTCGGCTTGGACAAATGGGGATTGATTTTTGAGCAGAAAAACCAAACCCAGTGTAATCCAATTCCTGCCAGTGACAAGCTCATTTTGGGTCCCTGACGTTCTCGCTCCGCCGCGCTGGGCTTTCGATGTCGGGATCGGTCGCCGCCTCCCAGGGATCCGACGGATTTCTAGAGCTGTCGGACGAACTCAGTCCTGGCTCAGTGAAGGTCAACACGCCCTTCCACTACGTGCTGATGCCGATGCGGATGAGCTAGCAAATGGCGGGCATCAAGGAGGACGGAAGGACCCCAAAATGCACTCCTCTCAACGGGGCTTCAATTGGCTCCAACCGTTTGTGGATTCCAACGAAGGTTCGACCCTTGAGTATAGCCGGCTGCACCGTTCTGCCAGAAGTTGGTGTTGATCCGATCAACGAAGTCCACATGGCCATCCGCGAAGGACACCTGCGAGCGGTCTTTGTGGCGGAAGATGCGCACAGTCCGGGCGGGCGTGTTGGCCGGACCCGCACCCTGACTGAACCAGTCATCGCCGTTCATATAGACCGCCCATAGCATGTAATAGTCGGCCACCATGATGGTGTTTTGGGGGTTGTAAGCGCCTTCCGACAACGACCGAGCCGGTAGCAGACCGGGGAGTCGTCGGCCTCCGATCCAAGCGCTGTAGCCGTAGTGCGGCCAGTCGCCGTTGTTCGGGAGGGGAGCGCCCGCGCTCATGGCCGGGACCTTGGGAATGGCGGCGCACCGGAACAGCTTCGTGTTGGCCAGGCCGTTGCTGGCCAGGATGTCCATCCACGAGACGAGCTGAAACAGCCCGTTACCGGGTGACACGCCCGAGCCGTTGGGATCCTGCCAGAATTGGTAGCCCGGCATGTCCGGATTCGTCTGGGTCTGCATGCCAGTTACCCCGGGCAGCGTCTGGCCCACCCAGTTTTCCGGGAAGCGCCCCCGGTCCTCCGAGTAGAAGCGGAGGGAGAGCGACATCTGCTTGCCGTTGTTCATGCACACAGTCCCGCCGGCTTGCGCCTTGGCCTTCGCGAGCGCCGGCAGCAACATCCCGGCGAGGATGGCAATGATGGCGATGACGACGAGCAGTTCGATGAGGGTAAATGCCCGAGGCTCTTGCCGGGGGACCGATGGTGGGTTCATGGGGGCGAAATTCCTCCTATGTGCGGGCTTGTCAACTACGAATTTTTGGGTTTAACTCATCCCCATAACCACGAATCACTGACGAGCCATGAAGTCCACTGAACCGCTGCCTTTGCCACTCCGATGGATGGGTTCGCTTTCCCTGGGCCTTCTGCTCGTCGCGGGCTGCGGCGGCTCTTCGGAATTCAAAGCCCTCCAGGCGAAGGCCAAGAAGGGCGACGCGCAGGCGCAATTGGACCTCGCTCAAATGCATTTGTATGGCAAGGGGGCCAAGCAAGACCACGCCGTGGCCATCAAGTGGTGCGAGCAGGCTGCCGCCAAGGGCCTGCCCGCAGCGCAGCGCGTCTATGGGGTCATGTTGCGTGATGGCTACGGTGTGGACCGGAACATCGCGAAGGGCCGCGAGTGGCTCGTGAAGGCCGCCGATCAGGGCGACGCTGAGGCGAAGCTGGAACTCGCCGCCACGCCTGTTCTTCCCCCGGCCAGCGCGCCGAAGCGTTGAGAGAACTTCAGGGCGTGAGGACGGTGCCAGTGGCGGGCACGGTCGGTCGGGGACGCAGCCCGACGCTCTCGACGAAGTAGCGGCGATGGTCCTCGTCGGGAACCGGCTGATATTTTTTACCTAGAAGCTTGGTCAACGTCTCCGCCACGGCAGGACGCATATCGCGTGGCACGGCGTCCTTTATCGCCGCCTGCAAGGTGCTCCCGGTCGCCCGGTCGCCCACGGTGGCGAGGTAGCGGAGGGCGGCGATGCGGATGTAGTCTTCATCGAAGGTGGGTCCTGCGCCTGGAAACGGCGGCACCACCGGCGTGGTCACGATCTGGATGGCGCGCGGGATGGCGAGCTTGTCGCCCGCGGCCACCAGCGCGGTGAACGCCGCCTCGCGGGCCTTTGGCAAGTTGTTCGCCAGCACGATTTGCTGGAGCACCTGCCGGATGGGCGGCAGGGCGCGCTTGTCCCCGGTCTTGCCCAGCGCGAGGACGAGGGAAACTTTCAGCGCCTCGTTCGTGGTGCCGAGCTGGGCAATCATCGCGGGCACGGCGTTGGTGCTCTTCAACTCCCCGAGCGCCCACGCGGCGCGCTCCTTCACCACCACACCGCGCGCCTCGAACGCGGTGAGCAACGGGGCTTTAGAGCTGGGGTTGCGGAGCTGTCCGAGCGCGTGGGACGTGGCCCGAGCGACCAAGTCCGCCGGGTCGCCGAGCAGTGGGTGCAATGCGCCAGCCAGCTCGGAGTCACCCCACGTCCCGAGCGCGGCGGCGGCGGACACGCGCGTGACGCCGCGTGCGTGTCCGAGCAGGCGCAGCAAAGCGTCGCGTGCCGGGGCGTCGTGCAACGCCACGAGCGTCAGGCCCGCTACGCGCCGCACCTGTGAACTCGGGTCCAACTCCAGCCG
>SIBB01000126.1 GCA_009695395.1 Pedosphaera sp.
AGGACGACGCCCTTCGCGAAGAGCGGGTCGGCGGCGGATTTGGAAAGCGACGCCCCACCCATCATGCCGTGGCCCGGCGGCACACTCACATCCGCCGAGAACGCCCCGATTCGGAACCCGGCGGCGACCTGTGCGGACACAGGGAGTGCGCGCGCCGCCGCAAATGTTCCGGCGGACGCGAGCGTGCGGGCGAGGAAGGTTCTCCGGGAGGCGCGTGGCATCGGTGGATTCACGCCGCATCCGCTGCACAAGGCGAGCGGGAAATTCCGCTGCAAGCTTGAAGCGGCGCTGCGTTCGGCGCGAACGTGGGCCTCACAACGCATGCCAGCCGCCCAGTCCATCGTCATCGTCGGCGCAGGGGTCTTCGGCCTCACGGCCGCTATTGAGCTGCGCGGGCGTGGCTGGCACGTCTCGGTCATGGACCCCGGCCCCGTGCCCACGCCCACGGCGGCGTCCACGGACATCAGTAAGGTCGTGCGGATGGACTACGGGGCGGATGAGTTGTGGACTGAGTTGGGCCGAAACTCCCTCCAACGTTGGGCCGAGTGGAATCGCGAGTCAGGCGTGCCACTGTTTCACAACGACGGCTTCCTCGTCCTCTCGCGGGAGGCGATGCAGCCAGGCGGCTTCGAATTCGAGAGCTTTCAATTCCTCACCACCCTTCGCGAAAAACTCGAACGCCTCGACTCCGCCGCCGTGGCGCAGCGCTTCCCCGGTTGGTCGGCGGACCAGTATCCCGACGGCTACTTCAACCCGCGCGGCGGCTGGGCCGAGAGCAGCAAGGTCGTCGCGTGGCTGGCGCAGAAGGCGCGGTGCGCGGGCGTGGAAGTCTTCGAGCAATACGCCTTCGCCCGATTGCTGGAGGACGGCTCGCGGGTCGTCGGGGTGCAGGCGAAGGACGGCCGCGCGTTTCGCGCCGACCTCACGCTGCTCGCGACCGGCGCGTGGACGCCCACGCTCCTGACGGAGTTGAGCGACGTGATGTGGGCCACGGGCCAGCCGGTGCTGAACTTTCGCGTGGCGAATCCATCGGAGTGGCAGGCCCCGCGCTTCCCCGTGTGGGCGGCGGACATCGGGCGCACGGGTTGGTATGGCTTCCCTGCGCTGGCGAACGGCACGCTTAAGGTCGCGAACCACGGTCCCGGACGCCGCATCCACCCGGACGCACCGCGCGAGGTTTCGTCCGACGACGAGCCGCGCTTCCGCGCCTTCCTGCGCGACACCTTTCCCGCGCTAGCGGACGCGCCGCTCATCGGCACGCGGCTCTGCCTCTACTGCGACACCTTCGATGGCAACTTCTGGCTCGACCACCATCCGCAACGCCCCGGCCTCTGCGTCGCGGCGGGCGACAGCGGGCACGCCTTCAAGTTCGCGCCCGTCCTCGGCGGCCTCATCGCGGACGCGGTGGAGGGCAAGGTGGACATCACGATGAAGCGCTTCGCATGGCGCGAGCGGAAAGCCACCGGCAGCGAAGGCGCGCGGGCACGGTAGCCTCGTTCCGCCGGCACAGCATCCCCTTGAAGCCGCTTTCCCCGCCGGCGTCCAAGCCAGCCGATGAATCCCGTAATCCCTCGGCGCGACCTGCTCACCGCCGGCGCGCTCGCCGCCGGCCTCGCCCTGCTCAACGACGCCGTCGGTGCCGACAACCCCGCCGCGAACGTCGCGGACCGCGGGAGTAGCATCAAAATCTCCGGCCTCAAAGCCTTCCGCGTCGGCACCAAGGCTTACATCAAGATTGAGACCAACCACAAAGTCTTCGGCTGGGGCGAAGTCACCGGCCTCGACCCGAACGTCGCGTGCGTCCTCGCGCGCTCCATCTTCGAGTTGCTCGACGGCGAGAACCCCACGCGCATCGAGCATCTCTGGCAGAAAGTTTATCGCTCGCACCGCAACATCCGCGGCGGCTCCTTCCTCACGCACGTGCTCTCGGCGATTGACTGTGCGCTGTGGGACATCGCCGGCAAGCTCTGGGGCGTGCCCGTCTATCGCCTGCTCGGCGGCCCGGTGCGCGACTACGTCCGCCTCTACCCGACGCCCAAGGCCCACAAGACCGGCACCGGCGGCCCACATCCCTTCAGCGGCTCCCCGGCGGAGATCGAGAACCTCGTCAAGAGCATCCGCGACACCCGCAAGCGCGTCGGGCCGGACGGCGCGGTGATGTTCGACGCCCACTGTGCTGTGCCCCCGCCGATGCTCATCCAGTTTGCGAACTCGATTGAACCCTACGACGTGCTCTTCATCGAGGAGCCCGCCGTGCCCGGCAACATCGAGGTCTTCAAGCGCCTCAAGCAGGCCATCCGCGTCCCGCTTGCGACGGGCGAGCGCGACCGCACCATCTGGGGCATGCTTCCCTATTTGCAGGAGCGGTGCATCGACATCCTCCAACCTGACTGCGCGCACACCGGCGGCATCTCGCAGATGCGCAAAATCGCGACGCTGGCCGAGACCTTCTTCGTGCCGCTCGCGCCGCATTGCACCTGTTCGGAGCTGGGCCTGAGCGCCAGCCTGCACGCGACGCTGGCCACGCCGCTCTTCCTGATTCACGAGGCCTACCTCGACGGCCACCTCATGCCCGCCGGCGTCGCGCGACCCAGCTTTGAAATCAACAAGGAAGGCAACGCCCTCCCGCCGACGGGCGTGGGCCTGGGCGTGGAGGTGGACGAGACGCAGTTCGCGAGGGTGAACGCGGACCCGAAGCGGCAGTTCAAGTGGCCGCACCCGACCTATCAGGACGGGTCGGTGCGGGATTATTGAGCCGGCGGGTGGTTTCATCAGCTCCATGAACCAGCTTCATGGAGATGATTTGCGGCTTCGATTCGATTCATGACACGGTCATTCCCAGCCTGTTCCGTGTAGTCACACCGCCTGTTTTATTGTCATGAAGAAGATCGAAGCCATCATCAAGCCGTTCAAACTCGAAGAAGTGAAGGATGCCCTGCGGGACCTCGGAGTCACTGGAATGACAGTGATCGAGGTCAAGGGCTTCGGCCGCCAGAAGGGCCACACGGAGATCTACCGGGGGAGCGAATACACCGTGGATTTTCTGCCCAAGACCAAGATCGAAGTCGTCGTGCCTGACCCACAGGCCAAGGCCGTGGTGGAAGCCATCGTGAAAGCCGCCCGCACGGGCAAGATCGGCGATGGCAAAGTCTTCATCTCGACGCTGGAAGAGGCTGTCCGGATCCGCACTGACGAGCGCGGTGATCTGGCTGTTTGAGTGCCTAGTTCCGCCCAGCCCGTTGCCCCCTCGCCCATTACTCGCATGAAAACTACCCTGACCCTGTCGTTACTTGGTGTTTTGCTCTGGCTATCCCCGGCCCCTGTGGCCGCGGCGGAGGATTCGAAGAAATTGCCGGAAGCCTCCACCGAACAGCGCTTGGGCGACCTTGAGGCTTACGTGAACAACGCCGCGCGGGTCACGGACGGCAAGGCGGAGTCGAAGATCGCCGGCGGCGGCCCCGGCCACAACGCATGGATGATGACCAGCGCGGCACTGGTGCTCTTCATGACCTTGCCGGGTCTGGCGCTCTTCTACGGCGGGCTGGTGCGGAAGAAGAACATCCTCTCGGTGCTCGCGCAGTGTCTCGGCCTCGCGGGTGTGGTCACCCTGCTGTGGTGGGCGTGCGGCTACAGCCTGACGTTTGGCAAGGGCAACGGCTGGCTGGGCGGTTTACAGCACGCGTTCTTGAAGGATGTCGGCACGGCCCCGAACACGGATTACGGCGCGTGGGTGCCGCACAGCCTGTTCATGGTGTATCAACTCATGTTCGCCATCATCACCCCGGCGCTGACCATTGGCGCGATTGCCGAACGGATGAAGTTCTCGGCCATCATGCTCTTTAGCGTGTTGTGGATGTTCGTTGTGTATTTCCCGGTGGCTCACTGGGTGTGGGGGATTGATGGCTGGATGAACGGCTTGTGGAATGATCAAGCAAGCATCAAGGCGATCGATTTCGCCGGCGGCATCGTGGTCCACATGACGTCGGGCTGGAGCGCGCTGGCGCTGTGCATCGTGCTGGGGAAACGCCTCGGGCACGGCAAGGAGCCGATGCCGCCCCACAGCCTTGCGCTGTGCATGGTGGGCACCGGGATGCTGTGGGCGGGCTGGTATGGCTTCAACGCGGGCAGCGCCGTGGCAGCGGATGGCGTGGCGGTGAACGCCTTCGTCACCACGACGCTCTCAGCGGCGGCGGGCTGCATCACCTGGCCGGCCATCGAATACCTCGTGCGCGGCAAGCCCTCCGTGCTGGGCTTCTGCTCGGGCGCGGTGGCGGGCTTGGCCACCATCACGCCGGCGAGCGGGTTTGTGACGCCGGGGGTGGCGGTGCTGATCGGCGTCGTGGCCGGGGCCGCCACGTGGTTCGCGTGCAACACCCTCAAGGCGAAGTTCAAATATGATGACGCGCTGGACACGTTCGGCGTGCACGCCGTCGGCGGGACGATTGGAACCATCCTCGCCGGCGTGTTTGCGAGTGTGGGCGCCAATCCCAATCTCGGCGCGGACCGCATCAAGGCCTACGTCGGCAGCACGCTCTGGCTGGAGCAACTCAAGGCCGGGGCCATCGTCCTCATCTGGTCCGTGGTGGGCACCCTCATCCTGGCCAAGCTCGTCAGCGCGGTGTGCGGCGGCCTGCGCGTCAGCGAGGAAGTCGAGACCATCGGTCTGGACCTCACCGAACACGGCGAAGAAGGCTACCACGGTTAAAAGCGGGGGCACTGGCCGGCCGGACTGAATGCGAACCCCTCGGTGGGTGGCCTCGTTTCCGTCGCGGGCGGAGGCCACGTTCCGCCCAGCCCTGACCGCTTTCTCCTCCCCCGATGCTCCATCTAGGAAGAGCGGGGAAGGCTTCCACTCAAGGAACGGTCGCCACCGGACAGCCCCGACCTCACTTCGCCCGGGGGTGATGCTGCGCATGCACCTCGCGCAGGCGCTGGCCGGCCACGTGGGTGTAAACCTCCGTGGTGCTGATACTCGAGTGCCCGAGGAGTTCCTGAATCACCCGGAGGTCCGCCCCGTGCTCCAGCAGGTGCGTGGCAAAGCTGTGCCGCAACATGTGCGGCGTGACGTGCCGCTCGACGCTCGCCCGCTTCGCGCGCCGGGTGATGCGCGACCACATGGTCATGTGCGCGAAGGCGGTGCCGCGGCGCGTGAGGAAGACAGCGGCGGGGGACTTGGGGCGGACGAGCTGCGGCCGCGCGACGGTGAGGTAGCGGCCCAAGGCCTCCACGGCGAACTGCCCGACGGGCACGACGCGTTCCTTGTTGCCCTTGCCGATGACGGTGACGAAGCCGGCCTCCAAGTGAAGCTGCTCAAGGCGCAGGTTCCGCAGTTCGGCCAGGCGCAGGCCGCTGGCGTAGGCGAGTTCGAGAATGGCTTGGTCGCAGAGGTCGGCTGGCGCGGCGGTGGCGAGGGGCTTGAGGATTTGCTCGACCTCGCTCTGCGTGAGCGCCTTGGGAAGGAGCTTCCAACGGCGCGGAAGCGAGAGGTTTTCCGCTGGGTTGGCGGCGAGCTTTTTCTCCGTCTCGGCCCACTTGTAAAAGGCGCGGAGGGCGGCGATCTGGAGATACAAACTCGAGGTGCTCAACGTCGCCTTGGACTCATCCGGTGCGTCGGACCGCTTGCGGTCGCGCTCGTGCTGGAGGAAGTCGGTGAGGTGCGTAAGGTGAACGTCGCCCCAGCTCCTCAGCCCGTGCGTGCCCGCCCACGCCAGGAACTTGCCCAGCAACGCCTGATACGTCCTCTGCGTGTGCTCCGCCTGCCCGCGCTCGTGCCGCACGGAGAAGAGGAAATCTTCGACGAGGAGGTGCATGGCCAGCGGGTCAACACGGCATCTCCGAACAGCAATGCCCAAGCGATGAAAAGCCCCGGGTCACTGCGGCAACGGCTCGACGTGCGGCTTCAAATAACCTTCCAGGCTGACGCCCTCTTCAGGGCCGGTTTTCGGCGCCAGACGGTCGAGGCGGACGGTTTCCTTGGTGACAGGCTTAACCGGTCGAGAGAGAGGGACGACTTCTTTCCCAGCGAGTTGAGTCGGGGGCAGGATACGGACGGTGTCTTTCATGGGTTCAACGATGCTCTTCAGTTTCTATCACCGGGCGTAGGATGCGCTCCGGGTTGGGGTCGTTCAACTTCGTAGTTTGGCCTCACGCCTTTTTTGCTGGCTCGGGCGGCTTCGGGGCGAGCTTGGTGACGCGGAGCTTCCGCGAATGGTGGACGCTGGCGATTTGGAGGCCGTCGGGATGCAGGTCCAGTTCGCGGGCCATGTCGGGGAGCTTGAAGGCGGGCGCGGGCTTCTCGTCGTCCTTGCCCCAGAAGAGCAGGTGCCCGCCGCTGCCGCCGCCGCAGCCGGCGATGAGCGTGCCGTCGGGATGGAAGAGGCAGTTCCACACGGTCGAGTTCGTTAGGCCGTCGGCGAGGTGTGTCTTCAGCAACTTGTGCGTCTCCCAATCGTAGCGTTGCACGATGGGTTCATGGACGTTGCCGAGCGGGTTGCTGGCCTTGTGCAGCCCGCCGCAGACGAGATGCTTCTTGTCCGGCGACACCGCTAGCCCGCGCACGCCGCCGAAGTGGACGTGCTGGCCGCCGTTGTAGGAGTGCAGCTCCTTCGCATCGAGCACGCGGATGGACTTCCCGGTCGCGAGGTCCCACTGCTGCACCTTGCCCATGAGGTCGCCGCTGAGGAGAAACTTGCCGTCGGGATGGAACGCGACGCTGTAAACGTCCAGCTCGTGGCCGGAGAATTCCTGCGCGAGCTTGCCATCGGCGAGATTCCAGAGCTTCACCAGCCGGTCGTTGCCGCCGCTGGCGAGGAGCTTGCCGTCCGGGCTGATGGCGAGGGCGCGAATCCAGCCCTTGTGCGCCGTGACCTTGCGCTGCGGCGCGGGCTTCTCAGCGGCAGCCGGCCACCAGATAAGCGTGTCATCCCCACCCGCGCTCACGAGTGTCTGCCCGTCCTTCGACACCGCGAGTGCGAACACCCACGAGTCGTGCCCGGTGAACACGGTCTTCTTCTTCGCGTCCGCCAGCTCCCAGCGCGCGATGGTGCGATCCTCGCCCGCTGCGAAGACGAACTTGCCCGTCGGGTCGAAGCGCCCGGTGATGAGCGGCGCGTCATGCGCGAACTCGGCGCTGACGTGAGCGGCTTTGAAGTCGGGTTTCATCTCAGTCACGAATCCATACGAACGGGAGGAAGCAACGGAACTGGAGCACGACGAATTCGCGTCTATGAGAGCCCATTCCCGGCATGGGACTCAGGCCAGCAACTCCTTGATTGGCCCCATCGCCGGGTCGGCCATCGGCACCTGCCGGCCGGCCACGTCGAAGTTGCCCTTCGAGCTGAGGCCCAGCGCGCGCAGGTAGGTGTGGAAGAGATGACCGGCGTCCACCTCGCGCTCGGTCACCTCGGTGCCGGTCGCGTTCGTCTTGCCCACCACCGCGCCGCGCGCGATGCCCGCGCCGCCGAGGCAGACGCTCCACGCCTTGCTCCAGTGGTCGCGCCCGTAATAGAGGTTGATGTTCGGCGTCCGCCCGAACTCGGAGAGCACCACGATGAGCGTGCTCTCCAGCATCCCGCGCTCGTAGAGGTCGGTGACGAGCGTGGCGAAGGGTTGGTCGAACTCGCCCACCTGCTCGAAGTGGAAGTTAAAATTCTCGTTGTGCGTGTCGTAGTTCGAGTGGCTCACCTGCGCGAAGGTGATGCCCTTCTCCAACAGCCGCCGCGCCATCAGGCAGTGCCGCCCGAAGTCGCTCTTGCCGTAGCGCTCGTGGTCCTTCGCCGGCTCCTTGCTGAGGTCGAAAACCTCGCGTTGCTTCATCAACTCCAGCGCCTGCTCGTAGCTTTGCACGTAGGCGTCGGTCATCGCCGTGCGACGGCGGGAGAGGAAGTGGTCATCGGCCAGGCGGCGGAAGGCGTTCTGCTCGGCGAGCGAGGTGTCGCTCAAAGTGTCGGGTTTCACCGTGTGCTGCGGGGGCTTCGCGCCGTCGAGGGCGATGCTGGCGTATTTTGGGCCGAGGTAAGCCGAGTCCGCGCTGCGCCCGCCGCCACCGCCGGGCGTCACGCGGATGTGGCCGGGCAGGGTCTTGTCCGACGAGTCGAAGCACTTCGCAATGACCGCGCCGATTTCGGGGTTGGTCTGTCCGGGCAACTGCCTGCGGCCCGTGAGCATCTTGTAAGCGCCCTTGCCGTGGTCGTCCTCCTTCGTGTTGACGCCGCGCGCGAGGGCGAGGTGGTGCATCACCTTCGCCGTATGCGGGAGCAACTCGCTGATGTGGATGCCCGGCACGCTGGTCGGGATGGCGCGGAAGGGTCCACCAGTGGTCGTGCCCGGCTTGGGGTCCCAACTCTCCAACTGCGAGAGGCCGCCGTGCATGTTGATGACGAGCATCCGCTTCTGGTCCTTGGCGAGTGCGGCGGCGACCGCCGGCTGCGCGAAGGAGCCGAGTCCGCCCACGACCGAGCCGGCCCCGAGCGCGAGGCGACCGAGGAAGTTGCGGCGGGCGACGGAGTGTTCCGCCGAGCGGCAAGCGTAAGGGCAGGGCTTCATAGGCGTGCTGAGGTTTGTATCGGGCTGTCAGCGTAATCCGACTGCGGGAGCTGGGACTGAATTCGCGCTGTCTCGCCGGAGATTCGGAATTGAAACCGAGGTCGGGCCCGGAAGTCAGAGAATGTGAGGCTGTCTCGGTTTGGTGGACAGGGTGGGACAGTTGCTGCGACAACAACAGCCATGAGCGCATTGACTCAGGGATTTTGTTACCGAGTCGTGGCCGTTGCCTCAGTAGAATGTTACCCAAAACTGGAGGCCATGAATGGAAACTCTCAGCAAGTCGGCGCGGAAGGAAATCTTGGC
>SIBB01000127.1 GCA_009695395.1 Pedosphaera sp.
CGACAGGCTGCGCCTAACGTTACATCAGCACATTTAAGCTATGATAATGGCCGACATCCTCAAAATCTTTCTCCTCATCGTTGGCGGACTCCTCATCTTCATCGCGTTCTGGCTCGCGTCGGAGGCGCTCTTCCCCGCGCTCGTCGAGCGCTCGCGCGACCAATACCGCCGCCCGTGGAAGCTCACCTTCGCCGGCCTCGCGATGTGCGCCCCATTGCTCGCGCTCGCGCTCGGCTGCACCAAGCTCAACAACCCGCTGATGAACATCGTCGCCCTGTTCCTCCTGGGCATCGTGGTCTTCGGCGGCCTCGCTGGCTCGGCCGGCTTCGCCAAGCGCATCGGTGCGGGCCTGCCCTCGCCGATTGATGAAGCTCAGCCGTGGCGCCGCGTCCTGCGCGGCGGCACCGTGCTCACTCTCACGTTCCTGCTGCCCTTCATCGGCTGGCTGGGCCTGAGCATTTGGACCCTGGTCACCGGCTTCGCTGCGCTGGTCTTCGCTGTCCGCGAGGCCAGGAAAGCGAACCTCGTAATGCCCGCGCAGCCCAAGATTGAACCGCCCGCCATCCCCGCTGCCGCATGAACTCCTCCCGTCGCCACTTCCTCCAGGCCGGCGGTGCTGCCTCGCTCGCCGCCGTCGCTATCGGCTGCGACAAAATCCAGGTGCCCGAAATGCTCCTGCCCGGACGCCGCGCCACCGCGCCACCGGACGGCCCCTACGCCACGCCCGCCGGCAAGGACATTGACCTCGTCTCGCAGGCGTTGAACCGCCTGACCTTCGGCGCGCGCCCGTGGGACTACCAGCGCACGCGCAAACTCGGCACGACCGAGGAAGCCGCCTTCGCCGCGTTCCTCGACCAGCAGCTTGCGCCCGAGAAGATTGACGACCCGAACTGCGAGAACGCGACCCGCCGCTTCGAGTTGCTCAACGAGCCGCTCGGCGAACTCTTCGAGTATCAGGAGAAGCACCTGCTCGACGCCCTCGTCCGCAGCACTGTCCTGCGCGCCGTCTTCACCGAGCGCCAGCTTTACGAGGTGATGGTCAACTTCTGGAGCGACCACTTCAACATTGACCCCTCCAAGGGCGACGCCAAGTGGCTCAAGGTCGCCGACGACCGCGACGTGATTCGTGCCCACGCGCTCGGCAAGTTCCCTGCCATGCTCCGCGCCTCCGCGCTCAGTCCCGCGATGCTCTGGTATCTCGACGGCCGCGTGAACAAGAAGGCCAATGACGTCGACAAGCCCAACGAAAACTACGCCCGCGAGCTGCTGGAGCTGCACACCCTCGGCGTCCACGGCGGCTACTCGCAGAAGGACGTGATGGAAGTCGCGCGCTGCCTCACCGGCTGGGGCGTGCAAGAAGTCGGCCGCTCGAAGCTCAACCTCGGCAGCGTTGAGTTCAAACCCCTCCAGCACGACCGGGGTGAGAAGGTCGTCCTCGGCCACGTCATCCCGCGGATTCCGAAGCAGGCCAAGCCCGAGGAAATCGAGAAGCTCGGTCGTGCCGAACTGGATACCGTGCTGGGCATCATCGGCCTGCACCCGTCCACCGCGAAGTTCATCGCCACCAAGCTCTGCCAGCGTTTTATCGCGGACGCCCCGCCCGCCGCCGCAGTCAGCGGGGTCGCGGAGAAGTTCATCGTGTCCGGCGGCGACATCCCGGCCACGCTGCGCGCGCTCTTCGCCACCGACGCCTTCCTCACCACGCGCGGCAACAAGCTCAAGCGCCCGTTCCACTACATCGTCTCCACGCTGCGCGCCACGCACGCGACCACCGACGCGGGCCCCACGATTCAGGACTACCTCCTGCGCATGGGCCACGCGCCCTTCCACTACCCGACGCCCGACGGCTACCCGGAGGAAGCCGCGCCTTGGCTGGGCACGCTGCTCTGGCGCTGGAACTTCGCCGTCGCCCTGACCAAGAACGAACTCGGAAACGCAACCAAGCTCGACGCCGCCAAACTTCGCGCCAGCTTCGCGACCGAGGAAAACCAGATGGCCCACCTGCTCGGACGCGCCCCGAGCGCCGACGAAATCACCGCCTGCAAGGAATCTGGCGCGCCCCTCGCGCTATTGCTGGCGTCACCGAGTTTTCAAAAGTGCTAGAATCATGAGCACCCAAACCTCCCTCACCGGCAAGGGCGACAATCTCAAAACCCTCGTCGTCGTCTTCCTGCGCGGCGGCGCGGACGGCTTGAACATGGTCGCGCCTGCGCACGACGACGGCTATTACCGCGCTCGCCCCCGCATCGCCATCAAGGACAGGGACACCAACGCCGCGAAGCTTGACGGCAGTTTCATCCTCAACCCGATTCTCAAAGACCTCGCCGCGCCCTACCACGACGGCGCGCTCGCCGTGGTCCACGCCGTCGGCTCCGAGGACGCCACGCGATCGCACTTCGAGGCGCAGGACTTGATGGAACGCGCGGGCGACGTGGCCGGTGGCTGGCTGGGCCGCTATCTGCGCTTCCGCGGCGCGACCACCACCGGCGCTCTCTCAGCCATCGCCGTGAGCCGCGCGTTGCCCGAGAGCTTGCGCGGCGCGCCCGCCGCCACCGTGATGCGGTCGCTCGAAGACTTCACGCTCGGCAAAGGCGGCGGCCTGCTCCAAGCCAGTCTGGAAAAACTCTACGCGAAGGAGCACGACGCCCTCGGCGCGTCCGCCCGGGACACGCTCGCCGCGTTGAGCCGCATCGAGAAATTGAGCAAGACGACTTACTCCCCGGCCCACGGTGCGAGCTACGAGCGGGATGATTTTTCGCAAGGCATAAAGCAGGTCGCGCGGCTCATCAAGGCGCGCGTCGGCCTCGAAGCCGTCTCGCTGGATATCGGCGGGTGGGACTCGCACATCACGCAGAGCGCCGTCATGGACCCACAGATGCGCAAGCTAAACGCAGGCCTCAGCGCGTTCTACCGCGACATGGGCAAGACGGGCATGGCGCACGTCACCGTGGTGGTGATGACGGAGTTTGGCCGGCGACTCGCCGAGAACTCCGCCTTCGGCACGGACCACGGGCGCGGCAGTGTGATGTTCCTGATGGGCGGCGGCGTGAAGGGCGGTCGCGTAATGGCGAAGTGGCCCGGCTTGACGAAGGACGTGCTCGAAGGCCCTGGCGACCTGCCCGTGACCATCAACTACCGCGACGTGCTCGCGCCCATCCTCCAACGCCACAGCCCGCAGGTGGACTTGGCGAAGGTGTTCCCGGCATTCGAGCTGAAGCCGCAGGCAATTTACGGCTGAACTTAAGGGCAAACGTGCATGGACTCCCTCATCGTCATCTTCGTGGCCGTCGGCGCGTTGGGCATCCTCGTCTGGCTCATCGTGGCGGCGATGCGTGCCAGTAATAGGAGCAACTCGGGCGACTCTTCGACTTCTGGCGGCGACTCCGGCCACTCGCATGACAGCTCTGATTCCGACAGCGGCGGTGGCAACTGAGCCTCGACGCTCGCTTCGCGCGCGCCTTCTGCATCGGCAGTTGAGGTTCGATAAGGGGCTCATCCTACCAAGATTGTTTTGACGCTCTGGCAATTGACGCATCGCAACGTCACTGCCATGTTCGCGGCGATGAAGTTCGACATCTCGCGTCTGCTCGAATCGTGGGAATACAGGCCAGGCCAAGTGCTTGTCCGGCGGCTCAAGCCCAAGGGCGGCCGCGAAAAAATCCAGCTCCGCCTCGACCTCGGCGTGCTGCAGATGGACGCCGAGGGCCGGCCCGACGGAAAGCGCCCCCTTGGCCACGAGTCCTTCTTCCACCACCTTGTCAGCCAGTTGGAGAAGCACCGCGCGGCGCACGAGGGCAGCGACGAGGAGTTCATCCTGACGGGCGAGGACTGTGTGCGGCTCCAGCAGGAAGGCATCCAGTATCACCACCGTTACATCTGCTTCTACCAACTCGGCGACTACGCGGCGGTCATCCGTGACGCGGAGCGGAACTTGGAGGCGTTCGACTTCGTGGATGAGTTTGCCGAGACCGACGAGATGTCCTGGGCGCTGCAACAGTTCCGTCCGCAGCTCCTGCTGATGCTCACGCGCGCGAGGGGCATGATCGCGCTGGAGAAGAAGGAGTTCGCCGCAACTGCCCGCGAGGTGGAGAACGGCATCGCGAGCCTGCGCGAGTTTTACAACGCCTTCGAGCGGCCCGATCTGACCGAGCAGTCCGGAGAAATCCATTCGCTGGAGCAATGGCTGGAGAATCTCCGCAACAACCGCGAGAAGCGCGGGGACAAGCCCGAGGGCGAGCCGCCGGCGCTCACCGAGCGGCAGAAGCTCGAGCGCGCGTTGCAAGAAGCCGTGACGCGCGAGGACTACGAGCAGGCGGCGCGTGTGCGGGACGCGCTGAAGAACTTGAAGGCGCCGTAAGGGCGCGTAGCCATTCGGGGCGAGCAGATTTTCCATGAGAACACCTCCATTGGTTCGCCAAGTGCCGCTCCTCCTGAGTCTGCTTCTCCTTTCCGGCTGCCTCACCGTCCCCGAGACGGGCCGCCGGCAAGTCATGCTCATTTCCTCGTCGCAGGAGATGCAGCTCGGCTTGAGCGCGTTCCAGCAGATGAAGAAGGAAACGCCCGTGAGCCGTGACCCCGCTGTCAACGCTATGGTCCAGCGCGTGGGCCGGCGCATCGCGGCGGTGGCGGAGTTGCCCGGGGCAAACTGGGAGTTCGTCGTGTTTGACAGCAAGGTGGCCAACGCCTTCTGCCTGCCCGGCGGCAAGGTGGGAATTTACACCGGCATCCTGCCCATCACGAAGGACGAGGCCGGCCTCGCCACCGTCATCGGCCACGAGATCGCGCACGCCGTCGCGCGGCACGGAGCGGAGCGGGTGAGCGAGGGGATTTTGCTCCAGACCGGTGGCGGCTTGCTCGGCGCGAGTCTGTCAAGCGCTGACCCGCGCACGCAGGTCTTGGTGATGACTGCATACGGCATCGGCGCAAAGGTGGGCCGAGAGCTGCCGCACAGCCGTGGGCAGGAATCCGAGGCGGACCACATTGGGCTGATCTACATGGCGCGCGCGGGCTATGACCCGGAAGCAGCAGTGGGTTTCTGGCAACGCTTCGCGGACCACTCGCGCAGTCAGGGCGGCGGCGGCACGCCGGCATTTCTTCGCACGCACCCACTCGACACGGTGCGCATCCAGCAGATCCAACAGTGGCTGCCAGAGGCGAAGGCGAATTACAGGCCGCAGTGAAAAGGTCAGCGGTCAGCAAGCGATAGCTGAAAACCGGCGCGGCTAACTGCCCTCCCTCGGGCATTGCGTTCACTCCTCTGTTGGCCAAACTGCGTCGCCGTGCGCGCTTGCATCATCTTCAATCCCACCGCGAGGGGCGACAAGGCACGCCACTTTCGTAAACACCTTGCCGAGTTTGCGGGAGGGGTCGCGCTGAAGCCCACGCAGGCTGCCGGCGACGGTAGCCGTCTCGCCGCCGAGGCGGTGCGCGATGGGTTCGACACGTTGGTGGCTGCTGGCGGAGATGGCACGGTGAACGAGGTGCTCAACGGCATCGCCGATGCGCCGGACGGCTTCGCCCGCACACGCCTCGCCGTGCTGCCGCTGGGAACGGTCAACGTCTTGGCGCGCGAGTTGGGTCTGCCGCTGCGATTGCGCGCAGCGTGGCAGGTCATTCTCAACGGCAATGAGCGCAGAATCGACGCGCCCTTCGCGGACTACACGGACCCAGCGGGAGTGCGCCGCCGTTACTTCGTCCAGATGGCCGGCGCGGGCCTCGATGCCCGGGCCATCAGCCTCGTGGACTGGGAAGCCAAAAAGCGCTTCTCCCAATTCGCCTACGTGCTCGCCGGCCTGAAGGCTATGCGCGAACCGCAGCCGCCCATCACGGTCGAGGCAGACGGGCAGACGGTGACCGGCGAGTTGGTGCTGGTGGGCAACGGACGTTTCTACGGCGGCAGCCTGCCCGTCTTCCCCGACGCCAAACTGGATGACGGCCTGTTGGACTTGTGCGTCTTCCCCCGTGTGCATTGGGGGCTCATCGCGCGCTACGCGTTTGGCTTTGTGACGGGCCGCCCGCTCGTCCCGCGCGGCGTGAAGGTGCTGCGCGCAACTCGCGCCTGCCTCAGGGCGGCCTCCGTGCCGTTCGAGGTGGATGGAGATTTGTGCGGAATGTTGCCGGTGGAATTGGGCGTCCTGCCCAGCGTCCTGCGTGTGGTCGCGCCGGGCTGATTATTTTCCTGTTCCCTTGCGCAGGAACAGCACCGATGGTCCGGTCCAGTTGAACATGGTGTAGCCTTTCCCCGCGAGCAGCTTGAACTCCTCCGAGGCCATCAACTCCTCAAGCGACCGGAGGTGTGATTCGATAATGACCACACGCGGCTGGTAACGATCGAAGTCGAGCGACCGCAGCACCGCCAGTTCGTGCCCTTCCACGTCTATGCTCAACGCGTCAATGACTTGGTCGCGGAATTCAGACTGGTCCAAGATGCTGTTGAGAGTGCGGGTCGGCACCTCGCGCTCCCTCAGACTAGCTCCGCGTTTCCGCATTTTTTCGACGGTCGTCGGGTCGACGGTCTGATTCAGGGAGTAAAGCCCGGGAGAGAAGACCCGGGTTGTTCCTTCCCGCTCAGAGACGCAACACACGAGATTGAGGTCGCGGGGACGGCGTAGGCGGAACGCGTCGATCTTCAAGTCATCAATGTCGAGATTGATTCCGCGCCAGCCCCGGCGATACAGCTTGAAGGTGTTGTTGTTCTTGACCGGGTGGTAGCAGCCCACGTCCACGTAGAAGCCGGACTTGCGGAGGTTGAGGACGCGGTCCAGCACGATGTCCTCGCCATATTGTGACCAGTAGCGCCGCGAGGAGCGCGTGAGGAAAACCTTACGCAGCAGGTAGAGCCAGCGGAACGGGGCGAAGGCGAGCATACGCTCGGTGAGATTGGGCTGCATGATGGTGTCGGGCGGCTGGCGGATTACGCGGGGCCACTCCGGAGGTGTCAAGGTATCAGTCAGCCCGACACCGGAAGCTCACAACCGATCCCGTAAAGCAAAAGGCAGGCGCGTGGCCTGCCTTTGCGGGAGAGTTGGAAGCCCGACTCAGGCCTTCGCCGTCTTGCCTTTGCGTTCCGGCTTGGCTTCGGCGGCGGGCGCGGGGGCCTCGCTCTTGCCTTCGAAACGACGGGGCTTGCCGCGCTTCTCGGTCTCAGGACCGCCAGGGGCTGCGACTTCGGGCGCGGGCATTGGGTTGCTGCTGTTGACGATAACCTTGAGCATCGTGTGGACGCCTTGGTGGAGGCGCATCTCGACCTCATGCTCGCCGACGCCCTTGATGGGCTTCTCGATGTGAATCTTGCGCTTGTCGAGTGTGACCTCGAACTGCTTCTTGAGCTCGTCGGCAATGGTGCCGTTGGTGACACTGCCAAACATCTTCCCGTCGTCGCCGGTCTTCACGGCGATGGTGAGCGTCATCTTGGTGAGGCTCTTGGCCAGTTCGGTCATCGCGTTGAGTTCATGCGACTCGCGTTCAGCCCGGCGCTGGCGAAGGGCTTCAAGGCGGCGTTTGTTGCTCTGCGTGAGGGGGATGGCCAGCCGCTGCGGGAGCAGGAAATTGCGTGCGTAGCCGGCAGCGACCTTTACTTGGTCGGATTCCGCGCCGAGGCCGATGATGGGGTGGATGAGGATGACTTCGGTTTTTGCCATAGAAAATTAGTGTTCAGTGTTCAGTGTTCAGGAATCAGAAGGGGACGTCGTCACCTTGGGGCGGCTCGTCCATGCCGGGTTCGGCGGCTGGGGCGGTGGCTGCCGGGCGGGCGGGACGCGCAGCGGGTGCGGATGGGGCGGGCGCCCCGTCACCGGCGGCGGCGTCGCGGTTGCCGCTGTCGAGGAAGGAGAAGGATTCGAGGACCACACCGAGGCGGCTGCGCTTCTGGCCGGTCTGCTTGTCGTCCCACTGGTCAAGCTTGAGGCGACCTTCAACGAGAACGGGGCGGCCTTTGCGGAGATACTGGCCAATGACTTCGGCCTGCTTCCCGAAGGCGTCCACATCCACGAAGGTGACTTCCTCACGCTTCTGGCCGTCCTCGCCTGTCCAGTTGCGATTGATGGCGAGACCAAACTTTGCGATGGCCGTTCCTTTCGGGGTGTAGCGCAACTCGGGGTCGCGCGTCATGTTCCCGGCGAGGATGACTTTGTTAAAGTTGGCCATAGTCGGCGGCGGTGAAGGTTACTTCTTCTCGGTCTTGTCCGGAACCGGCGCGGGCGCGTTCGTGAACGAGACGCGAAACACATCGGCGCTCAGGGCGAACTTGGCACGCAGCGGCGCGATGACGGCTGGCGCGGCCTCGAAGATGACATTCAGGTAGAAGCCGGAGGAATGCCTCTTGTCAGCGACACGCGCAAAGGGGCGTTTGTCCATCTTTTGGACGGTTTCGACTTTGCCGCCGGCGGCGTTGATTTCTGTGCGCACCTTTTCGATGAGCTCAGTCACACCTTCTTCTTTTCCAACGGTGTTCAGTATGAACAGTCCTTCGTAGCGATTCACGATTTGTCTTTCTGCTTGGGCTGGTCTGTGGCCGGCCCGTTAAACTGACTCATTGCCTTCTGGATGCCGGCCCCGAGCCAGCACCCGACTTGTTCGCCCGCTTTCGCGAGCACTTGCGCGAACAGCTCTCGCTCGTCCGCGCCAAATTTGCCGAGCACATGCCCGGTGATTTCCCGCACTGCCGCGTCCCGGCGTCCGATGCCTATCCGTAACCGCGGATACTCGCGGGTGGCGAGGTGCTGCTCCACGGA
>SIBB01000001.1 GCA_009695395.1 Pedosphaera sp.
GCCCAGTTGCGCGACGGCCTTTTTCTCCTCGGTGACCCACGTGTTCATGAAGAGCATCTGCTTTTGCACCGGGTCGTACGTGAAGCCCCACCACGTGTGCGCGATGATCGCCGGGCCGCCCCGTTTGGTGATGAAAATGCCGTCCTTGAATTCCACGTCGCTGAAATCTTTGCCAAGCCCCGTGTAATCGCGCGCGTTGTCCGGCGCGTACAGCATCACCCAGCTCATCGCGGCCAGATCGAATTCCCACACGTCGTTGATGCGATGCGGCACACCGTGGTTGGCGCCGCAGTAAAGCACGCGGCGGCGTTCCGGTGCCCAGACCATCTTGATGGTGAAGTCTCGTCCGCGCGGCCCGGTGCGTGGCAGCTCGAATTTCTTTGCCACCTCGTTGAAATCGCCGAGCACCGCCGCCTTGCCCACGATGACGGCGTGGTTGGGTTTGAGCGCACGGATTTTCTCCAGCGCAGATTCATTGACGGCCAGCACCGGTTTGACCGGCTCCGGCGCGGCGGCCCAAGCCTCGGTGGTGAACACGGCAAGGAGGGCGGCCAACAGCGGTTGGAGAATCAGGATGGATTTCATTTGGCCTTTCATGTTGGGGACGGCGCGTCGCGTTTCAAGCGAGGATCTCCTGCACGACGCGGCCGTACACATCGGTCAGGCGATAGTCGCGGCCGCCGTGGCGGTAGGTCAGTTTCTCGTGATCGAAGCCCATCAAGTGCAGAATCGTGGCGTGGAGATCGTGCACGTGGACTTTGTTCTGCACGGAGTGCCAGCCGAATTCGTCGGTGGCGCCGTAGGTCATGCCGCCGCGAATGCCGCCGCCGGCCATCCACATGGTGAAGCCGAAGGGATGATGTTCGCGGCCGTCTTTTCCTTCAGCCGTCGGCGAGCGGCCGAATTCGCCGCCCCACAACACGAGGGTGTCGTCGAGCATCCCGCGCGCTTTCAAGTCGGTGAGCAGCGCGGCGATGGGCTGATCCACGGCGCGGCAGCGTTTGGGCAGATTCTCGCGCAGTCCACCGTGATGATCCCACGCGTTGTTCACGGGCGCATCGAAGAGTTGCACGAAGCGCACGCCGCGTTCGACGAGCCGCCGCGCGAGCAGACATTGCCGGCCGAACATCTCGGTCGCAGGCTGATCAGTGCCGTAGAGCGCGTGCGTCGCCTGACTTTCGCGGCTGATGTCGAACGCCTCCGGAGCTTCGCGCTGCATGCGGAAGGCCAGTTCAAAGGAGGCGATGCGGGCGTCGAGCGGGCTGTCGATGACGCGGTCGCGTTTGTGGATTTCGTTCAGCGTGCGCAACGCGTCGAGCTTCGCGCGTTGCCGTTCCACGTTGCCGGAGGGGTCGCCCAGATTGGCGATGGGATTTTTCAGATCCCGCACGAGCGTCCCTTGAAAGGTGCTCGGCAGAAAACTGGACGCCCAAAGTTGCGCCCCTTGAAACACCGCCGCCGGACTGACGACGACAAAGCCCGGCAGGTTTTGATTCACCGTGCCCAGTCCGTACGTGAGCCACGATCCGATGCTCGGCCGCGAGAAGGCTTGCTCGCCGGTGCACATCTGCAGCGCGGCGCCGGTGTGGTTGATGTTGTCAGCGACCATCGAGCGGATGACGCAGATGTCGTCGATGCGCGAGGCCACGCGCGGCAGCAGTTCGCTGACCTCGACGCCCGAAGCGCCGTGCCGGGAAAATTGCCACGGCGATGCCAGCAGGTTGCCGGTCTTGGTACGTTCGAGTTTTGGTTTTTCAAACGGCAACGGCTGGCCGTTGTCCACGCGCAGTCGCGGTTTGGGATCGAACAGGTCCACATGCGACGGACCGCCGGGCATGTACAGAAAGATGACGCGCTTGGCGCGCGGCGCGTGGGGTGGCGGGCGGACTGAATGCGGCTGCGTTGCGCGGTCGGGATTCGCGGCCGCCAACATTTCTGACAGCGCCATCAGGCCGAAGCCGCAACCGCTGCGCGCCAACATTTCGCGGCGCGTCATCACGGAGTGATGATTGTTTTCGGGAGCAGTGCCGCCAACCGTTGCCGTCCGGCCTCGGTGAGTTTGGCGCGGTTGAGTTGCAGCTTGCGCAGGTTCGTCAGCTTCGCGAGGTGTTCGATGGACGCATCGGTGACGCCCGCCGAATCGAGCGTCAACTCTTCGAGCGTCTTCACGCCGGCCAGATGCTTCACGCCGGCGTCATCGAAAATGCCCGACACCAACATCAGCTTGCGCAGTTTGGGCAGGCGGCTGATTTGTTCCAACGCAAGATTGCTCGCGGCGCGATCGTAGATGTCCAACTCGTACAACTCGCGGAGCTGGCCGAGAAACGGCAGCGCGCCCGCCGTCGTCTCCGGTCCGTGCACGTGCAGTTGCTGAAGGTTGACCAATCCGGCGAGATGTTTCAGCCCCGCATCGGTGACGTGTGTATGGACGATCTCCAGCCGCTTCAGGCTCGTGAGCTTGCCCATTGCCTCCAGCCCCGCATCGCTCGCGGGGGCGGAGTGCAGGTTGATGGACTCGAGTTGCTTCATGCCTTGCAGATGCGCGAAGCCCGAGCCGGTGATCTTCGATGCGCAGATCGTCATCCGTTTCATCTGCGTCATCCCGGCGAGATGCTCGAACCCGCGATCGTCGCATGCCGTCAGGCAGAGGTTGAGCCGTTCGAGGTTGCGCAGTTCCTTGAGGTGGATCAGCCCGGCGCTGGTGACGGCGGTGCCCGACACTTCCAATCGCCGCAAAAGATTTTGTCCAGCCAGCAGCTTCAGCCAATCATCATTGACGCGATCCGACAGTTTTTTCGGTGTGGGTTCCTTGTGCCCGTCCGTGCGTTCGTTCAACTCGATCTCGACGATGCGGCCGAAGACCGGCAACGCCTCGTCACCGGCGATGGAACGCAACCAATCCGGCGCGACGACCTCGAACGTCGCCTTGCCGCCGAGCCGTTTGATTTCGGCGAGCAACACGCGATCCTGTTGCGCCCGATGCGATGCAGCCTCGAATGCCGGCAAAAGCTTTTGCGTGTCGCTGCGCACTTGCGGATCGGTCAGGTTCGCCGTGAGCGCTTGCAGTTGCGTCCGCGCTGCGTCTTCAAACTTGCCACTTTCAACTTTCGCATCGGCGGCGACCTTCGCGATCTGCCGCAGCGCAGCCGCATCGGCGTGCGACCGCAGCGGCACGACATTCAAGTGCCGCGCGATCGGCAGCGGTTTGCCCGGATGCCCCGCGAACCCTTTCACGCCGACCTTCGCGTGGAACACGCCGGGCGGTTCGCCCGTGGTGCAAAAAATCTCATCGTGATTCACACCGCCAAACGCGATGTTGCTGACGACCTTGCTGGGCAGCGGCAGGTACGCGAGCACTTTGGCGTCGGGACTGAGCACCGTGATGCGGCCGGTCTTCGTGTCGGGCCGATGAAAGTCCGCGACCCACAGATTGCCCGCCGCATCAAACGCGCAGCCATCGCCGCCTGATCCGCCGAGGTCGTAAAACACTTCCGGCTTGCCCAGCAGTTCATTGTCGGCGGGCAACGCGTAGCGCAGGATTTTCTTCGACTGCGATTCGATGACGAAGAGATGTTTGCTGGCGGGATCCACCTCGATACCGTTTGGAAACGCGAGTCCCGTGGCGATACGATCCACGCGGCCATCGGGGCGCACGCGGTACAATCGCCCGACGGGTGTCGCCAGTGACGACCCTTCCGGATCGGTCCAGTAAACATTGCCGCGCGCGTCCACGGTCAGGTCGTTGAGGCTCGCAAGCGTCTCCATCTCGAAACGCTCGGCCACCACGCCCAGCTTTCCGTCGGGCGCGAGGTCGAGCAGCGCTTTGTGTTTGTTGTCGCAGATGAGCAAGTGCCCGTTGCCGAGCAGCACCGTTCCCGCCGGGCCGATCTCCAGATATTTGTGGACCTGTCGCGGCGCGGTCACCCGCAGTAATGCGCCGCTGCAAAAGAACACGCTGCCCTCGCGCCACGTCGGCCCTTCGGAATAACCGGGCGCTTCGGCGTAGTGATCGAACTTCACGTTGGCCAGTCGCTGCGCCAATGCGCCGGTCGGTTCCGCAGCGTGCGCGGACAGCATTAGCGATCCGAGGGCGAACAACGCGGTGGCAATTTTCAGAGGTTGCATTCGTGGGGTGCGCGTCATTTGGAGTTCAATCAACATACACAAATTCATTACTGCACAGCAGCACGTGCGCGAGGTCGGCCCAGCGGGACTGCGGGCTGGCTCGGCCGCCATGCGCCACGAGCTGTCGCGCGATGGCCAACTCCTCCGCGTTGGCCGTGCGACTGAAGAGCAGGCGATAGGCGTGGTGGATTCGCGCGTCGTTCACTTTCGCGTCGTCGCCCGGCACATCACGAATCAGGCGATCGGCAAGATGCTTTGCCTGCTCGATCGTGAAGCTGTTGTTGAGAAGAAAGAGTGCCTGCGGGGCGACGGTGCTGACGTTGCGCGTTTCATCGGAAGCATCGGGATTGGCGGCATCAAACAGCGTGGCGAAACTGCTGCGATCCCAGCGGGCCGTTTGTATGTACAGCGATCGGCGTGAGGATGACAATTCGGCATTCGCGGGTCCGGCGGGATTCAAGTCCAGTCGCCCCGCCACGAACAGCGCGGCGTCCCGGATGGATTCAGCCTCCAACCGGCGCGCAGCGAATCGGCCAAGCCAGCGATTGTCCGGATCCTGCGCGATGACCTTGCGCGGCGCCGCGCTGGATTGCCGGTACGTCGCCGAAAGCAGGATGCGGCGGTGCAGTTTTTTCAGCGACCAACCTTCCTCAACGAACTTTGCGGCGAGCCAGTCGAGCAACGCCGGATGCGACGGCGGCTCGGACATCAGCCCGAAATTGTTGGGCGTGTTCACGAGGCCCGCGCCGAAATGCCATTGCCACACGCGATTGACGGCGACGCGCGCCGTGAGCGGATTATTCTTTGACGCGACCCAGTCCGCCAACTCTCGCCGGCCGCTGCCGGTGGCAATCGGCGGTTGTTTGTCGCGGGCGAAGAACGCGGGCATCCGTCGCGGCACCACGGGGCCCAGTCGCGTGTAACTGCCGCGGATGTGCAGCGGCACATCTTGGATGCCAGTAAAAAGTCCGCCGGGAACAGCGCCGTCGCTCACGGCCAACGCCACGGGCGGTTCGGGCAGCAACTCTTTCTGCAACCGGTCGCGTTGTTCCATCAAGGCGCGCCGCGCGGGATCTTCGGGCGGCGGTTTGGGCGTCGCTTTGTCCAACGCTGCGAGCTTCGCCGTCAAGTCGGCGATCTGCTTCACCTGTTGATTGCGTTTCTCGATCATCTCCATCGGCACCAACGGCCGACGTTGCAGCGTGATCTCGCCACCCTTTGTCCCCAGTTCCTTGAGCATGCGCGTGCTGTAAAAAATTCCGGCCAACCCATAATAATCCTGCTGCGAAACCGGATCGAACTTGTGATCGTGACAACGCGCGCAACCGAGCGTCAATCCCATGAACGCCTTGCCGACCGTGTCGATCTGGTCATCCACCATGTCGCTCACCATCTTTTCCTTGTCCGCATCGCCGCGATCCCAAGCACCGTTGACGAGGAACGTCGTGGCGATCAAACCGCCGGCGTACGGCACCTTGCCATCCGGCGCGGAGAGGAGGTCGCCCGCGATTTGGTGCACGATGAATTGATCGAAAGGCAGATCGCGATTAAACGACTCCGCCACCCAGTCGCGATACCGCCACGCTTCGAGCGGTTCGCAAACCGGGTTCCGAGCCTTCGCATCCGCGTCGTGATAATCCGCGTAGCGCGCCACATCGAGCCAGTGCCGAGCCCAGTGCTGGCCATACGCGGACGAAGCCAGCAACCGATCCACCACGCGCCCTTCGGCCGCATCGGATTTGTCCGCGAGAAAAGTATCCACCTCCGCAGGCGTTGGCGGCAGGCCCGTCAAATCAAACGTCGCACGGCGCAGCCACGTCCGCCGATCCGCCGCGGGCGCAGGCTGCATTTTGTGCGCCTCCAATTCTGCCGCGATGAAGCGGTCAATCTCATTGCGCGGCCACGATTTGTTTTTGACACCGGGAACGGGCCGCGACTTGACCGGCTGAAACGCCCACCACTTCTGCTGCGCCGGAGTTGCCTGAAAACCGCCGTCCTGCACCGCAGCGCCTGCAGGCAACAAAGAAAATCCGGACACGAGCAGCGACATCCACAAGCGGACGCTTGCATCAATGTCTTGAGACGGGGTCATCGGTACAATTCGGCATCGCCAACGCCGACTCGTCAACCACCGAGTTGCGAGTCCAGCAATGGTCACGCTCGGCGAATGGTCAGGGTTTCAGCGTGAGCATCACCTGCCGCACGTCCATCACGCTCTGGCCGGGGATTTCCAGCGCGCGCAATGTGAGCAGGCCGCGTCCTTTTTCGAGGCGGATGTTTCCAAGGTGCAGCGGGCGAAATTCCTTCATCTTCGACTCGGCGGGCGGGCGCGGAATCGTGTCTTGATTCTCATACAGAGCCGGGTTCCACGCGGGCGCGACTTTGCCGGCGAGCTTGCTGCCGTTGAAACCGAGTTCAACTGTCGCGCCAGATTCGGCGGCGGTGTAATAAAGGGTCACGTCGTAATGGCCTGTCGTGTTCACAGCGATGTCCCACGTCATCTTGTCGTCCACGGATTTCCAGTTCACGAAATAGGAACAGTTCGGCGCAGGCGCGCTGCGCTTGATGCCGCCTTGCGCCACACCATCGCGCGCGGGCAAAGGCGTGACGGGAAACTCTGCGTAGCCGACTGGAAACGGCCGGTCATCCGGCAGCAATCCCAGCGACTTGGCTTTGCCCTTTACGGTCAACGCAGATGTTGCGTCGCGTCCCAACACGTCTTTGCGCCAAGCAGCGACGGCGGCGGCGAACGTCGCAGCGACCTCGGGTTTCGCAGCCGCGATGTCCTTCGTCTGGCCGGGATCGGCGGTCATGTCGAAGAGCGCACTGCTGTTGTCGTAGCGATATTGCTGAGAGCGCGCGCTGATGTTGCCGTTCTGGTGTGAGAAAATCATGCGGCTCGGCCAGCCGCGCTGTTGCTTGCCGAGAAGCAGCGGAGAAAGATTTTGCCCATCGAGCGGTTTGTCGCCAACGCGTTTCACACCAGCCAGTGCGCTCAGCGTTGGCAGAAGATCAATCGCGCCAGCAATCTCGCGGACGACTGTGCCGGCCTGAATGCCGCCGCCGGGCCACCGGATGAAAAACGTCGAGCGCACGCCGCCTTCGTCGGCCGAGCCTTTGCGTCCCTTCATGCCGCCGTTCCAACGCCACGAGTTCGGCCCATTATCGGAGAAGTAAATGACGATGGTGCTGTCGGCGAGCTTGAGTTCATCGAGGCGCTTGAGTACGCGGCCCACGTTCCAGTCGAGGTTTGCCACCATCGCGAGCGCGCAACGCGTCTCGGCCAGAGTTTCCTTTTCGCCGTCCTGACCGCGCAACGCAATGGGCTGATCCTTGAATGCCTGCCAGAACTTTTCCGGCACGGCCCACGGTGAGTGCGGCGTGTTGAATGGCACGTAGCAGAAGAAGGGCTTCGCTTGGTTCCGCTCGATGAACTGCAGCGCGTGGTCGGTGAAGTCGTCGGCGATGAAGCCTTTTCCACGAACCATCTTTCCGTTGTGTTCGAGCGGAGGGTCAAAGTATTCGCCCCAGTGACCGGAGGTGAAGCCGTAGTATTCGTCGAAGCCGCGCGCATTGGGATGATACGGCCACTGGCTGCCGTTGTGCCATTTGCCAAACGCGCCGGTCGCATAGCCCGCCGCCTTGAACGCGTCGGCGATTGTTTTCTCGTCGAGGTTCAGACGCTCTTGTCCCGTCGAGACGCCGCGCACACCGCCACGCGGATGGTAGCGGCCCGTGAGAAATTCCGCCCGCGTCGGTGCGCACACGGAGCAGACATAGAAGCGATCCAGCGACGCGCCCGCGCGCCCGATGGAATCAATGTGGGGAGTCTTGAGATTCGTGTTGCCGTTGAAGCTGTAGTCGCCCCAGCCCGAATCGTCCGCGAGCAGGATGACAATGTTCGGCCGACGAACGGGTTCAGCACCGAACGAATGGAGGGTGTGGAAACAGGCAGCCGCAAGCACGAGCAGACGGAAAAGAGCGGTCCGGTTCATAGGTGAAAACAGTTGGAAGCGTAAGCATCCACGGACTCGCTCGCGAGCGCAAATTTGCGTTCAACTACGCCAACTCGAAGCCGGGGATGGTGCCGGTGCTGGAGCCGAAGGTGTTCACGTCCGCGCCGAGGCGGCGCAGGAATTGCACGTAGAGATTCGAGAGCGGCGGGTTCTTTTTCGGATCGAACGCAAGATGCTGGCCGTGCCGGAAGCCGCCACCCGCGACGAGGATCGGCAGGTTCTTGTTGTCGTGGCTACTGGCGTTGCCGAGGTTGCTGCCGAACATCACGATGGTGCGGTCGAGCAAATTGCCGCCCTGTTCCTGCGTGCCTTTGAGTCTCGCCAGCAGTTCGCCGAAGAGTTTCATCTGCTGGATTTCGAGAACCTTCAGCTCAGTGAGCTTTGCCGGATCCTGACCGTGGTGCGAGAGGTTGTGCCAATCCTGTGTGACGCCCGCAATGACGGGCACGGCGTTGAGACCGTTCAACGCGAAGGTGATAAAACGCGTCGAGTCGGTCTGCAACGCGAGGTGCATCAGATCAATCATCAGCCGCACGCGCGCGGGCACTTCGACGGAACTGGCGATGTCCACGGGCGGCTTTGCGGCGACCTTCGGCTTCGGACGGCGCGCCCAGTCCTGCGCCTTGATCATGCGCAGCTCGACCTCGCGGACGGATGTGAAGTATTCGTCGAGCTTGTCGCGGTCGGGTTTGCCGAGGCCGCGCTGGAAATCTTTCGCCTCCGCCATCACGGCATCCATGATGCTCTGGCCTTGTTTCAAGCGCTGCACCTGCGCGTTCACTTCGTTGGCTGTGCCGTCCACGAACATGTTTTTGAACACACGCGACGGGCGTTCATCTGCGGGAATCGGCACGCCGCTGCGTGTGAATGAAAGGCCGCGGCTGGATGACGACGCGAGTGTGAGCGAGCCGAAGCGCGTGTCGGGCACGAGCTGTTCGATGGCGTATTGATCGAGCGAGATGGTGTTCTTGAAATTGTCGGCGCGCGGATGCGGCGCGGCGGTGAGGTAACACAACTCGGCCGGATGCCCGCCGTCCACCTCGGGATGCGAGAGGCCGGAGAAGACCGTGAAGTCGCTGCGGAACTCGCGGAGCGGTTCGAGATACGGCGTCAACTCGTAGTCGCGTCCCGCTTTGCCCGGAAACAAATTCGGCGTGTGCAGACCCAGCGTGGTGTTGATGCAGATCATCCGGCGCGGCGGCTGACTTGCAGCCTGCGCGCGCAGCGGCACCATGGATTCCAGCAGCGGCAGTGCGAGCGTGACACCTGCGCCGCGAAGGAACGTGCGGCGTGAGAAGCGTTGGGGAGTAGTCATGATGGGTTCACTTCTGCTGGAAGAGTTCGCTCGCGACAATCGCATGGATCAACGTGCGCAGTCCATAGTCCGACTTCTTCGCCTCGGCGAGAATTCGGTTCACCGCCGCGTGATCGCCAAAACCGACCGGTTGCCCCGTCGCGTAAGTCACGAGCTTCTCCGTCAGGCAACGCGCGATCTGATCGGGGTTGGTGAGCAACAGTTTCTTGAACTCGGCGATGTCCGCGAACGCGCGCCCATCCGGCAGCGCGTCGCCCGCGTCCACGGGAAGGCCGAGGCCGTATTGATATGCGGCGAGATATTTCGCCAGCGGGCCGACGCGATTGTTCACCCAGTTCTTGCGCTCAGCCACGACGCGGTAGCGTTCGCGCCAGCCGCCGATGACGTCGTAGTTCTCCAGCGCGAAGCCCGGCGGGTCGATGCGCGCGTGGCAGCCAGCGCAGTTCTCCGTCGCGCGATGTTTCGCGAGTTGATCGCGGATGGTCGTCGCGCCGCGAATGTCGGGTTCGACGGCGGGGACGTTCGGCGGCGGTGGCGGCACGGGCCGGCCGAGAATACGGTCGAGCACCCACACGCCGCGCAGGACGGGCGAAGTCGTCGTGCCATTCGCCGTCACCTTCAGCACGCTCGCGTGTGTGAGGACGCCGCCGCGATGATGCTCGGGCTTCAGCGCGACTTTGCGGAACGCGACGCCGTGCACGTCGGGGATGCCGTAGTGTTTCGCGAGCCGCCCGTTGATCATTGCGAAATCCGAGTCCACGAAGTTCCGCACGCTCAGATTTTGTTTCAGCAATTCCTCGAAGAACAGATGCGTCTCGCGCACGGCGGACCATTGCAGCATTTCCTCCCACTCGGGATAGAGCGCTTTGTCCGGCGTGGTCGCGCCGATGTCGCGCAGGCTCAACCACTGGCCGGTGAAATTCTCCGTGAACGCCTTCGCCTTTGGATGCTTCAACATCCGCTCGACTTGCGCGCGCAGCACGTCGGACTTGCGCAGTTCGCCCTTGCCCGCGAGCGCGAGCAGTGTCTCGTCCGGCATTGTGCTCCAGAGAAAATACGAGAGGCGTGACGCCAGCGCGTGGTCGTCCAGCGGCCCCTTCGGTTCGCGCAGGAAAAGGAATTTCGGCGACGCCAACACCGCTTTGTAGCCCGCGCGCAACGCCGCCTCGAACGGCTGCCCCATCTCCAGCGACTTCGCCACGAGCGCGACGAATGGCTTCACTTCGCTCTCCACCACCGGCCGACGGAACGCTCGCGGCAACAATGCGCGCAGCAGTTTCTCCGCGTCCGCTAACTTGCCGAGCTTCGGATCCGTGTCGCCGAACACGCGTCGAAAACTCTCCGTCGGCCATGCCTCGGGGAACGGCCCCTCGACCTCCATCCAGTGAATCTTCAGCCCCGGTCCGGGATACTCGGGCATGGTCTCGTGCTTGAGATAAACGTAGGGCAGCGCGACAGGCGTGACCTTGATGGTGTCGTTCTTCGCGCTGAGCCGTTCCTCGAACTCGATGACGGTGGGCTTGCCCGGCGGCGCATCGAAGTAGCCGAGATGCCGCGAGTAATTTCCGCTCACGACGAAGTTGCCGAGCAGCAACGCCAGCGGCAGCGGCGTCTCGGAGTTGTGCGCGGACGTCGCGATGCGGAACCGATAGCGGCCCGGCGCGGGCGCCTTGAACTGCCGCAGGTCGCTCGATGAATCGCCGCTGCTGCGAAATAAAATCACGCCGTCGTCCTGTTTCCAAACACCCGCGACGAACCACGACGGCAACGAGTCGTAGAGGTTGAACCGCTCCATCTTGCTCTCCAGCTTGTGAACGGGGAGCAGCGCCGCCGTGATGACCGCGTCCGCCGCTTCGAGGTAACGCTCCATCAGCACGGGCGAAATGTTCAGCGCCGCGCCGACGTTATCGAAGCCCTGCGCGATGGTGTCTTCCGGCAGCATCTCCTTCACCGCCACGTTCACCGCGAAGAGATCGTGCACCGTGTTTTCGTATTCCACGCGATTGAGTCGACGCAAAACCACGCGGCCCTCGGCGCGATGTTTCGCGGCCGCATCGTCCAAGCGCGCGGACAACTGCCGCACGAACGTCTGCACTTGCGCCGGTTTCGGACGCGGCTCCTTCTTCGGCGGCATCTCGCCCAGTTGCGCGCGCGGGCTGATCTCGCGCCACCGATCGAAGGTGCTGGGCTTGGCGAAGTCCGTGTCCAACTGGTCCAGCCGCAAATCGCCCTTCGCCTTCTCCGGCCCGTGGCAGCGGAGGCAATGCTCCTTGAAAAACGGCTGCGCCGAACCACCGTCCGATTTTGATTTGACTGGAGATTCCGCCGCGAAGCCGCCACTCACGCCGCAACCCAACCAGCACGCCAACGCCGTGGTGATATTGTGGAAGAACCGGCGCATGCGCCGGTTTGGAGGCCCCGCAGTCATAGGTTATTCTGTACGCGTGCGGAGGTTGAGCAGGTCAATGCGTGAAGTTGGGGTGGCTTACGCTGCGGTAATTTCCACGTGGGCTTCGTAGCCCAACTCGCGAAGGATATTTTCACAATCTTCCCACGCCAGACCGAAGGCACGGACATCGGCCACACCCAACCGCGCCGGCAAAGAGGCGATCCGATTAGCGTGAGCTTCATCCAGTTCACCGTCCATCAGCGAGGTTTCCGACCAATCAACCAACTCGGCGGCAGTGATGTCGTGGCGCAGATACGCCATCAACTTTTCCGCGGTGGTTTGTTTGGTGATAATCATGGTCGCATCCTACACTTTCCGGTGGCCCTTATCCACCGGATATTTCTCGTTGATCTCCATGTGTCCAAACTGCTTCTTCCACGGGTCGAAACTCACTTCTGAGATGTTCTTTTCCGGGCAGATGTCCGCCACGCTCTTTTCCCCGCAATCCGCTTCCCGCAACATCCGGATTTTGTCTTCCGTCGTATATCGTTTGCCTTTCATCGTCTGGTCCTTTCTTGCGTCCCAGACCATCACATCAACTGGCCCGAAAAAGTGCAGTCACGTCGCCCTTCTAAAAGCTGCCTTTTCCACCTTCTACGCACTAAATTCCTTGAATATCAAAAAAGCTTGAATACCATGAAGGGCTTGAAGTCTACGAATCGCGAACAAAAATTAAATAGTCACATTAACCATCAGCCAACAGAATAGAAATATGTCCCAGGAATCCAAAAGCAGCCCCGGAGCGAAAGATGCCACTTGGCAGCCAGAAATCAGCGACGTCGAAGCAGTCAAAAAACTGAAGCAGGCGCGAGAAGACATCACCTTGGAATTGCGGAAAGCGATCGTCGGGATGGACTCGGTCATTGACGAGGTCCTCATCGCGATTTTCTCCCGCGGTCACGCGCTGCTTGAGGGTGTGCCCGGCCTTGCCAAGACATTGTTGGTGAGTTCCATCGCCAAGACCCTTTCGCTCTCCTTCAAACGCATCCAGTTCACTCCCGACCTCATGCCGTCCGACATCACCGGCAGCGAGTTGTTGCAGGACGACGCGGTGACCGGCGCCCGCCGTTTCATGTTCAGCAAGGGACCGATCTTCGCGAACATCGTTCTGGCCGACGAAATCAACCGGACCCCGCCCAAGACGCAGGCGGCGCTGCTCGAGGCCATGCAGGAGAAGATGGTTTCCGCGGGCGGCGAAGACTTCGAGCTCGATCTGCCATTCTTCGTTCTCGCCACGCAGAACCCTCTCGAACAGGAGGGCACCTACGCACTTCCTGAGGCGCAGCTTGACCGCTTCATGTTCAAGATCCATGTCGGCTATCCGAGCCGCAAGGAGGAGATCGGCATCATGCGCAGTGTAACCGGCGGCAAGCGCGCGCCGCTCTCCCAGGTGCTCAGCAAAGCGGACATCCTCGCACTCCAGGATCTGGTTTCTCGCGTGCCGGTGGCCGATCACATCTTCGAGTACGTCGCCACCCTAGTGCGGGCCACCCGCCCGATGGAGGAACAGGCCCCGGGGTTCATCAGGGACTTCGTCTCGTGGGGCTGCGGGCCGCGTGCCTGTCTGAATCTGATTACCGGTGCGAAAGCGCGCGCCATCTTGCACGGCCGTTTCAACGTGTCGGTGGAGGACGTCCAGGCTCTCACTGTCCCTGTCCTGCGTCACCGCATGGGGCTCAACTTCGCCGCCCAGTCTGAAGGGGTGGATGCCGAGCACGTGGCTAACCGCCTGCTTAAGGAAATCCCCAGCGACGAATCGCTCTACAAGTGGAACCCGAACACCCCGGCAGCGGTTCGCGCCTGAGTGGCCGGCAAATCGCATGATGAGCGTGCTGCCAGCGCCACCGTTTCAAAACATGCTGGGGACGCTTACCGGACCCCGGCGCATCAAATGCCTCCGAACCCGCTCCGCTGCGATGCCTGACTCATTGAATGATGGATTCTAAAACCGTTCCAGCCTCTGCCACTGTCGGCGCTTCACGGGCCGTGGTGGACCCGTCCAAGCCACGCGCCAAGGCCCAATACCTCGACCCGGCGACCCTCAGCCGCATCGGTTCGCTCGAAGTGGTGGCGCGACAGGTGGTCGAGGGTGTCCGCATCGGTCATCACAAAAGCCCGGCGCGCGGCGTGAGCAGTGAATTCAACGCCTACCGCCAATACACGCAGGGCGACGAAACGCGCCACATTGACTGGAAGGCCTACGCTCGGAGCGACCGCTATTACGTCAAGCTCTTCGACGCGGAGACGAACTTCGTCTGCAACCTCCTGCTCGATGCCAGCAAGTCGATGACTTACTCGTCCGGGAAAATCTCGAAGATCGAGTATGCCAAGTATCTGGCCGCCAGCCTGGCGTATCTGGTGGTGGATCAGGGCGACTCGGCCGGGATGGCGATCTTCGACGGCAAGCTGCAGAAATACGTCGAGCCGAAGGGCAGCAAGCGGGTGCTGCAGGACATGTCGAATGAGTTGGAGAAGGTCGTGCCGCAACCGCGCACGAACGTGGGAGCGATCCTCCACGACTTCGCCCACCGCATGAAGCGGCGCGGGTTCGTGATGATCTTCTCGGACCTTTTCGACAACACCGACGAATTCATCGCCGGCCTCAACCATCTTCGTTTCGGCGGGCACAACGTGGTGCTTTTCCACATCCTCGATCCCTACGAGATCGAGTTCCCGCTCGCCGGCATGTGGAAATTCCTCGGTCTTGAAGGCGAGGGCGAGGTCATCACCCAACCTTCCCGCGTCCGCGCCAACTACCTCAAGGAACTCGAAGAGTTCGTCGGCAAGATCCGCAAGGCCTGCGGCAAGGCGCAGGTGGATTACGTGTTGGTCAACACGGCTCAACCCGTCGAGCAAACCATCTCCAGCTATCTCATCCAGCGCACCGCGCTGGCGAACGCCCGCTGATGATTTTCCGCCCGAACAAACTAGCTCTCGCCCTGGCTCTCGCCGCTCTCGCGTCGGGGTTGACTGTGCGGGCTGCGGACGAGGTGAGTTCGGCGAATCATCCGGTCTTGAAGCGCGCCCTCGCGGAGCATCCCACGGCGGACGCCGATGCCAATGGCACCCTCTCACTGGCCGAATACGGCATCCTGCAAAAGAAGCCGCTCGTGCAGCCGCCCGCGCAGAAAGACAAGCCGGCGGTCGCGCCTTTGCCGCCTCTCCCGCCCGTCCTGCCGAATGGCGACGTGGTCGTGTCCGAGTTTGAGGAACCCAATTCGTACAAAGCCTCGGGCTGGACCAATGAAGGCGCCGCCTTTCAGGGCGACCTCGCCGCCGGCACCCGGATGATGAGACGCCGAGTCGGTCCTTTTCAGGGAGCGGTTTTCCTCACCACCCACGCCAAATCCGAGTCCGAGATCGGACGTCTTCTCTCGCCGCCTTTCGCGCTCGATCTCGATTTCGTCGCTGTCACCATGAGCGGCGGCAGGTTTCCCCAGCGGGTCGGCGTGAACCTGTGGATCGGAGACGAGATGGTCCGCAGCGCCACCGGAAACAACGACGACAACTTTGAGACAGTCGCCCTAGACGTGCGCGAATTCCGCGGGCGCATGGCCCGGGTGGAACTCATTGATCAGCACCGCGGCATCTGGGGACACCTCAACGTGGATCGCATCGTCCTCACCGCCAAACCCCGCGAGGGCCGCCGCATCGACTCGCGTCCGCCGCCGCCCGCGCTGCTCCCCGGACTTGCCCTTACCACGACCGGGCGGCAGGCTGGCCCTCTCGCGGTCACCGGCGGGCAACTCACCTCAGCCAAGACGCCGCTCGCGGCCGGGAGCATTCTTTTGGCTCTCAACGCGCAGGAATCCTCGGCTGATCCGGCACCCAACACCCCGCCACCCAGCGCCGTGCAGTTGATCAGCGGGGAAATCTGGCACGCGCAGATTGTGGGCCTGGAGGGAAAAACCCTTGCCATCAACAGCCCGCTCATCGGCCAGCGCAAGCTGCCCCTCGAAAGCCTCGCCAGCATCGAATTTCAATACGCCGACCCCTACGCTCCGCGCGAACCCGGCCACCTCTACCGCACTGGCGCCGAGCCGATTCCCGGCACGCTGGTGTGGATTCGCGACAGAGACATCGCCGTGGACTGCCCGCTCGGCGTGATTCCCGTGGACCGTCCGGCTGTCGAGCGTTACGTCCTCGCCACGCCCAAACCCGCGGAACCCTCCGGCGCGGATGTCGTCGGGCTTGTGGGTGGCGGACTGCTGCGGGGGAAGACCGCTTTTGCCGGAAACCAGATCGTTGTGACCCACGCCATCCTCGGCGAACTGAAACTGGACTGGCAAACTGTCGCCTACCTGCGGCGCGCCGCACCCGGCATGGACTGGCTGGAGGATCTGGCGATGACGGTGGAGGAGCGCCCCGCGCTCTCTTTGCCGCCACCGATGCCGCAATGGATCGAGGGCGACGTTGACAGCCACCTGCGCGCGCTCCGCATCATGCCGGAGAGCGTGGTCCGCTTCGCCCTGAAAACCAACGCCGGGGGCAAAGGCCGGGTTCGTGGGGAAATCGCCACCGTGCGCGGCTGCCGGGCCGCGATGAAAGTCACCATTCTCGCCGGCGACACCGCCATTTGGAATCAAACCATCGCCGCCGGCAGCGCGCCCGTGCCGCTCTCGCTCGACTTCCCAGCCACCAAGCAACTCGCCATCAAGGTTGAGTTCGCCGGCCCGCTCGCCTTCCCTTGCGGAATCGAACTGCGCGATCCGCTGGTGCTGAACCTCGCGCAACTCACAACCCAGCCACAATCCACCCAACCGAAATGAACTGATGGGATCACTGAATTCATTTGCCCTTTGGGGCGCACTTGGCCTGGCCGGCGTCGCCGTCCCGATCATCATCCACCTGCTTTACCGGAAGCACCGCAAGGAAACCGACTGGGCCGCCATGGAGCTGCTGCGTCGCGCGCTGGTCATCCGCTCCGGGCAGGTGAAGCTCGAGGATTACCTGATCCTCTTTCTGCGCTGCCTCGCGCTCGCCCTTCTGGCGTTCGCCCTCCTGCGGCCCATCATGAATGCGGCGGCGGACAGTTTGCTCGGTGAAAAGAAGGCCGGGATGATCATCGGGATTGATGCCTCGTTCAGCATGGGCCACGGCGAGCACTCGCGGTTCGAGCGCGCCCTCGAGAAGGCCCGCCTGATCGTCAAAACCGCGCGGGAAGGCAACCCCATCACCATCGTCCTGATGAGTGACCGTCCCAAGGTGCTGGTGCGCGGCGCAGGCTACGTCCCCGCGCAGGTCACGGAACTCCTCGGCTCCAAGACCACGGCGACGCCCTACCGCCTCGGCCTCGAACGCAATCTCGAACTGCTCAACGAACTGGCCGCGGAAATCAAATCGCCCGGCAAGGAAGTCTTCCTCGTGAGCGACTCGCAGGAACTCGACTGGGCGAACCTCTCCTCGGCCGCCCGCGCCTCGTTCGAGCGACTCACCAAGAGCGCCAGGGTGTATGTAATTCCGAGCGGCATGGACGGCGAGGAAAACCTCACCTTGGAACGCCTCTCCTATTCGTCCGGATCACTGCGCCAGGCCGGCGTCGCGCGCTTTACGGCCGAGGTGCGCAATACCGGGCGTCGCACGGCCGATGCCGGTTCGGTGGAATTCTTCGTCGGCAACGAACTCAGCAAACGCCTCGCGGTCGGCTCGCTCGAACCCGGCCAGGTTCGCGGCCTTTCCTTCTTCGCGACCTTCGACAAACCCGGCGACATCCGGCTCAAGGCCCAGCTCACCCCGGACGATCTCGCGGCCGACAACGTCCGCCACGCCGTCGCCCGCATCAGCTCCCGCGTTCGCGTTCTCTGCGTCGAGGGCGCCTCGAGTGGCTTGAACAAGGCTGACCGCACCGGTGGTTACTACGCCGTCCGCGCTCTGCGCCTCAAAGGCCGTGGGGACGACAGCCCGATCAGGGTCCACCAGATCGAAGCCCCCGACCTCGTCATCGAACAACTCGGCGACTACGACGTGATCCTGCTCGCCAACGTCCCGGACCCTTCCGCGGAAACGGTGGGTCGCCTCAAGAAATTCGTGCAGCGCGGCGGCGGCCTGATTCTCTTTACCGGCGACCGCGTGGATGCCGACCAATACAACGATCGCTTCGGCAAAGGTGCCGACGGACTGCTGCCGGCCTCCATCGGCAAAGTCGCCAGCTACACCGGCGATGCGACTGGTTGGGCTATCGGGCCGGTAAAATCAGATCACCTCCTCGGAGGAGTGGTCTCCCGTCTGCCCGAGAAGCTGCTGGACAGCGCGCGCTTCAGCAAGCTGACCGGCGTTGAACCGGTGTCGGGCAGCGAAACGATCCTCTCGGTCGCGGAGACCGGCGCCCCCCTCCTGCTGGCCCGCGACTTCGGCGCGGGAACTGTGCTCCTTTTCACCACCTCTGCGGACCGGACTTGGAGCGAACTCCCTGTCCACCCGCTTTACGCCATGCTCCTGCAGCAGGCCGTCACCCAGTTGACCAGCCGGCCTGACGCCTCGCAGTTCATCGTGGGCGCAGACGCCCCGCTCCCCGTGACCGGCCGCCAATTGGGCGAAAACGTCGCGCTGACCAAGCCCGGCGGCGAGGCCTCCTCCATCCGCGTCACGCAGAATCGCGACGAGCCGGTGGCGGCGGTCGAGTTCGATCAACCCGGCATCTACCAGATCGCGGCGGAGGGGCCAAAGCCCGGCGTGGTGGTGGCCGCCAACGTGGACGCGCGGGAATCCGACGTGAAGGTGCTCGGCCCCGGCGCGCTCGAGACTCTGCTCGGCCCGATCGGCGTCACCGTGCTCGGCAAAGACGGCGACCTCGCGGCCGCCATCGAGAAGAACCGGCGCGGCAGCGAAATGACGCAACTCCTGCTCTGGCTCGCCATCGGGGTCTTCCTCCTCCAGAGCATCCTCGCCCGATACTTCACCAACAAAATCTCGCGCGACGACGTCCCGGACCTCACCGCCGCGCTGCAAAGCAGCAAGGTCGCCGCGGCTCGCCGGTCCTGAGTCCCAACTACCGAATTCCATGCTCAAGAAATTACTGGCTCTCGATCCCTCGCAGGAGGTTGACGGAATTGATCTCGCCTTCCGCGGTGGACTCGTCTTCGCCCTGGCGATGATCGTGATCGCCACCGCCTTCGCGATTTACCTTTACCGCTCCGAGCGGCACCTGACTAAAGGCCGCCGCACCGTGATGATGGTCTGCCAAGTCGCGGCCCTGATCGGGCTCATCATCATCATCCTCCAGCCTTACGCGCGGATCCGCATGACCAAGGAATTTCAGCGGACGCTCGTCGTTCTGCTGGACAGCTCGCGCAGCATGGCTTTCAAAGATCCGCGCAGCACCCCGGCGCACGCCGAGGAAGCGGCCAAGGCGCTCAACAAGGTCTCTCTCGACGCCTCCATACCGAAGGAAAACGTCGACAGCCTTCTGCAAGACCTGGCCGGCGCCACCCGGATGGACTTGGCCCGGGGCGTCCTGAGTCATCCCGAGATGAAGCTCGTCGAGCAGCTTCGCAAGAATTTCGACGTGCGCTTCTTCAGCTTCGACGGCCAGGTCCGCCCCGAGGAAGGCCCCGACGCCGGGGACAAATCCATCCTCAAGCGCGAGGCCGCCGGCAACTCCTCGCAACTCGGCACGGCGATGGACGAAGCGCTGGGCCGTTTCTCCGGCCAGCCCGTGGCCGGTGCGGTGGTGTTCAGCGATTTCGCATGGATGGAGGGTAAGGATCCCCTCCGCGTGGCTCGCGAGCTCAAAGCGCGCGCCATCCCGGTTTATACCGTGCCCATCGGCCTGCCCGCGCCGCCGGACATCAAACTTAGCGGAGTCGTGGCTCCCGAAGTGGTCTTCAAGGGCGACCGCGTGCCGCTGCGCGTGAAGGTCGAGTCCCGCGGCTACCAAGGGCGCACCGTGGATTTGCAAATGACGGTCGATGGCGAGCAGGGCGCCGTGCAGCAGGTCCAGCTCAAGGGCGGCGTGCAGTATGAGGAGATGACCTTCATCCCGCAGCGCGAGTCGGGCAGCATCGTTCTGAAATTCCAGATCGCCGCCGTGGCTGGTGAAGCCACCGAACTGAACAACAACGCCAGCCACGAAGTGCGCATCCTCAACGAGAAGATCAAGGTGCTCTATGTCGAGGGCCTGCCGCGCTGGGAATTCCGCTACCTGCGCTGGGTGCTGCTGCGCGACCCGCGGCTGGACGTGAAATTTCTCATGACGCAGGGCGACCCCGCCCTTGCCGGCTCCTCGCCGCGCCATCTCGCCCGGTTCCCGCTAGATCCGGCGGAAGCCCTCAAGTATGACCTCATCATCCTCGGCGACGTGCCCGCCTCCACTTTCAACTCCGCCCAGACCGAGCTCATCCAGAAGCTCGTCAAGGAGCGCGGCGGATCGCTCCTCATGATCGCCGGCCCCATGGCCGCGCCGGCCACCTATCGCGAAACCCCGATCGGGGAAATTCTGCCGGTCAACATCGGCAGCAGCGGCTTTCACATCGTGGCTCCCACCGACTCGCCGGAAGTGACGGCCGCCGGACGCGAGAGCCTCGCCACTTCGCTCGCCGTCTCCCCGGAGGTCAGCGCGCGCATTTGGTCCAATATCAAGCCCATGTATACCCTACCCCAACTCGAAGGAGCGAAGGCCGGTGCCACCGTCCTGCTCCGCCTCCCGAAAGCGAGCGAGGCAATGCAGGACTATCCGCTTGTGGCCTGGCACCGCTACGGCACTGGCAAGGCGATGTTTGTCGGCACCGAAGATCTCTGGCGCATGAGGCTGGAGGTGGGCGACCGCTACCACGCCCGATTCTGGGGCCAGACCATCCAGTTCCTCACCCTCTCGAGGCTGCTCGGGCTGAACAAACAGATCACCCTCGAAACCGACAAAGGTTCCTACAGCTCCGGCGAGCAGGTCCGCATCTTTGCGAATGTCCTGACTCAATCCTTCGAGCCCGTGACGCAACCGTCCTACGAAGTGATTCTGGAGACCAAGGGTGAGACCGACAGCGCCACCACCATGGAGCTGAGTCCCGTTCCTGGAACGCCCGGCCTCTTTTCCGGCACCCACCTCGCGGGCAAGGATGGCAACTACATGATCCGCACCCGCCCGGGCGACGCTGAAATCTCGAACGAGACCGGCTTCAAAATCGCCACCCAAGCCATCGAGGATCGCGAAACCGCCATGCAACCGGAAGTGGCGCGGCAGATCGCGGAGCTTTCCGGCGGCCGCCAGTTGTCCCTTGCCAGCCTCGGCAAATTCCCGGCCAGCCTAGGCGAAGAAAAGAAACTCACGAGTGTGGTTCGTCTCGAGAAAGATCTCTGGGACGTTCCAATTTGGTTCCTCATCGTCGTTGCGTTCGCCGGTGTGGAATGGTATCTCAGACGCAAGGAAAACCTCGTATAACACTGAATGATGGACGCAAACCAACAAACTTCCATCGAGAGCAAGCTCCAATGGGCCTGGCGCCAGGAGCGACGCTTCATCAACATCCGCGGCGCGTTCCGCGTTTTGATCTGGTTCATCGGCCTGCTCGCGATCGGCTTCATCATTGATTGGGGTCTCTTCGCCAAAGCCGGCCTGCGCGCCAATTTGGGCATCGTGCTGCTCGTCATCAACGTCGCCATCTTGGCCTGGGCCGTTTGGCACGAGTGGGTGCGCCACCTCAAGCCTTTTGACGCCGTCCACGTTTCGCTGGCGGTCGAGAGACGCCACAGTGGTCTTAACTCCCTGCTCGTCTCCTATGCGCAGTTGGATCCGTCCAACACGGACAAGACCACCGTCTCCACGGAATTGATCGGGGCCATGCGCGATGAGGCCGTCATGCAGGCACGCCCACTCGACTTCCGGGAAATCGTGGATTTCGGTCAGATCAAGAAGCTCATCCTCGTCGGGGTGGGCGTGTTTCTCCTGTTCTCCGTCCTCTCCTTTATCTGGAGTGATCACGTCGGCGTCTTTTTCAAGCGACTGGCCGGCTCCGATGTCCGCTACCCCACGCAGACGCAGCTCAAGAGCGTTTCAGGCGACCTGACCGTGCGCGTCGGCGACATCGCCATCATTAACGCCAAGGCCGGCGGTGCTCTGCCACCGGAAGGGCGCCTTTTCACCCGCGCAGCCGGCGGCAAAGTCTCCTGGAAAGAACTGCCGATGAAATCGGACGAAGACCCGGCGAGCTTCTCGCGCGAGGTGAAAGGCCTGGTCAGCGATCTTCGCTATTACGTGCGCGTCGGGGACGACCGCAGCGAGGAGTACTTCATTCGTGTCATCACCGCCCCGCAGGTCGTGGCCACCAAGGTCACCATCGAATACCCCGGCTACATGAACAAGGCCGCCACCGTCAGCGACCAACTCAACCTCGAAGTCCCCGAGGGGACCAAAGTGCGCTGGAACCTGACTTGCGAGCCGCCGGTGAAACGCTGCGAGGTCAGCATCGGCGAGCGTGCTTTCGACGCCAAACTCGACGCGAGCGGAACCAAGCTCGAATTCGAACACACCGCCAAGGAAGCCTTCAAATACACCTTCCGCTGGACCGAGCGGGAAAAGGAATTCAAGTATGACGATGTGCAATATGGAGTCCGGGTCGTTCCGGACGGAATTCCGGAAGTGGAACTCCTGCGCCCCACCGCCAACGGGCTCGCCACCGTGGACAAGACCCTCAAGATCACCGCCCGCGCCAGCGACGACCACGGCCTCGCCAAGGCTTGGCTGCTCTATTCCATCAATGCGGGCAAGGAAGAGCGCATCGAGATCAAGGACTTCCAGGGCGCGCCCGGCCAGGAGTTCACCCACGAGTGGAAACTGAAAAAAACCATTCCCGATCTGAAACCCCCGGCACAGATTGCCATCGCGATCGAAGTTGACGACCTTCATCCGGACAAGGCCAACCGCAAGCGTCGCTCCTCGACGCGAGTCCTGACCATTGTCGAGCTCGAGGCCTATAAGGAGTGGTTCCGGGCGGAACTGGCGGCCCAGGCCGAGGAGTTGAAACGCTCGCGCGACTCTGAAATGGCTTCTTCCACGCAGGTCAAAGCAATCAAAAACCAGGAAAGCGACCCCAAACAAAAGTGAGAACCTCTATGAGACATTTCAATAGCCATGTCCGGTTCCTGATTATCGCGCTGGCCATGCCAGTCCTGCTGGCCGGGGAGGTCCGTGCTCAAAAGGAAGCCGCGCCCGCACCTGCTGCCGCAAAACCCGCTGAGGTCAAAGGCGCGGACGATATCCTGCTCACCGGCGAACGCCTGTTCAATGAAGAGCGGCGCCAAATGGATGTCTCGCGCCGACTGACGGTCGTCTATCGCCGTTTTGCCTCGCTGCTGGACGACCTGCAATCCAACGAACTCAGCGAAGAAGGCGGAGCCGCGGCGCTCGTCAAGACCGCGAAAGGCGTCGAAACCCTGCGCACCGGCCGGTTGCCCGTGGCCACCGACCATCTGCGCAAGGCGCGCGGCGACCTCGGAAAAGCCCTGCCGCACATTGATGGCGCCGACAAAGAGATCGTGGCCATCGTCGCGGACCTCAACAAGATTATCGAGGGAGCCAGTTCCATTCTGGCCGACGACCGCCTGCTCAAGGAAATCCGCGAGATCATCAAGACCGAGGAATTCCTGCGCAAGCAGACGGCCGAGTGGGGCAAAAAACTCATCCTGAAACCCGAAGCCGGCGCCCTCGACCAGGGCCGGGTTTCGCGCGCCCAGCAAGGCGTCATTGAACGTTACGTCCAGTTTTTCGAGATGCTGACCACGGCGCGCAAGCAGGCGGTTGATCAGGAACTGGGCGCCCGTTTGGGCAAGACCGAGCAGGTTCTCGTCGAAGGGAAGCCGGACGCCAGACTGGCCGCGGCCATTGACCAGGTCACCCAGAGTAAGGCGATCGGTGCGGTGGGTGCGCAGGATCAGGCCCTCGTCATTCTGCGGAAAGCGGAGAAAATTCTCTCGGAAGAAACCATGTCCGACCTGGTGACCGAACTGGCCCGCATCCTGGCCGCCGAAAAGGATCTCTATCAGGACACCAAACAGGCGGTGGCTCCGGCGTTTCAGGCCGAGAAGTCGCAATACGAGGCCCGCCAGATCGGGATCGGCAATTTGCTCGACAACGCCATCAAGAATTTCGCCCCCAGCGTGGCCGAAAAGCTGTTCCCGGCCGCCACGCCGCCGGCGACTCCCGCAGTGCCGACCTTCCCGACATCACCCACCTCCGCCGAAGTCAGCGCATCGCTGACCGAAGCGCACAAAGCCGTGGGTGTCGCTGTCACCGAATTGAATGCCGGTAAACAGGAGCCGGCACTTGCCGCCGAACTCGCCGTCATCGCGGCGCTCGAAAAAGCCATCGCCCAAGTGAAAGCGGAACTCGGAGCCGAAGCGCCGCCCGTCGAGATCGGTGAACTCACCCTGGCGGATCCCGGCGATGCCAGCGAAGGAGCTGATGCAGCCGGTGAAGGCGCAGGCGCAAGTGATAGTCAAGCGGAGGGTTCCGCCGAAGGCCAGGGAAAGGGCGAGGGCAAGGGCGAGGGCAAGGGCGAGGGCGAGGGCAAGGGCGAAGGTTCAGGAAAAGGGAAAGGGAAAAAACCAGGCAGGGGGACCCCGCCCAAGTTCGCGGGCGACCCGCCGGATCTCGCGGAAAGTTACGCCAAAGGGGGGAAAACGGAAATTGACGGGCGAGGTGCGGATGTGAATCGCAAAGGTCACATGCTCGACTCGCTCTCGCGCCGCAATCGCTCGGCGGCCATCCAAAACTACGTCCAGCAACTGCCGCCCGAATTCCGGCAACAAGTCGCCGATTACTACGAAACACTCGCCGAATGAAACATTGCCCCATCACCAAAACCCTCGTCGCAACCTTGACGGCCGCGGCTTTCGTCGCCGCCTCGGTCCAGTCGGTCCGGGCGCAGGACGAGGGCGCTGGCGAGCAAGTCGTGGGCGTGGTGCGCCTGACCCCGGAAGTCCGCACCGCCATCACCAAGGGTTTGGATTATCTCGCCAAGGAGGGCGTGCAGAAAGCCGACGGAAGCTGGGGCACCGGGAATAATGACGTGGCGGAAACGTCCGCGGCTCTCATGGCTTTCATGCTGAAAGGCTACATCCCGGGCCGCGGTGGCCGCTACGGCGTGGTCATGGAGAACGGGATCACCTATCTCATCAACAAAGGCAAAGCCCAACGCGGGTTTCTGGGGACTCCCAACAACCACGCCGGCATGTATGAGCACGGCCTGGCCGTCCTCGCGCTGTCTGAAGCGTGGGGCCAAAGTAAGAACCCCGCCGTGGGGACCGCCCTGCGGGCCGGCGTGGACATCATCCTCCGCGCCCAAAGCACCCTCGGTGGCTGGCGCTACTCACCCACGCCCGCCGACGCCGATCTTTCCATGACCGTCATGCAGCTTGTGGCGCTCAACTCCGCCCACGAATCCGGCATCCAGATCCCCATTGCCACCATTGAAAAGGCCGTCAAATACGTGAAGTCCTGCCAGGAAGAAGGCAGCGGAGGGTTCAAATATATGCCGACGAGCGGCGACGTCGGCTTTGCGCGCACCGCCGCCGGGGTGATGTCCCTCATCATGACCGGCCAGCGCAACAGCAAGGAAGCGCAGCGCGGGCTGGCTTTCCTGAAGGCTTATCCCGACAAGAAGTTCGAGAAAGGCTACCCGCGCTTCCACTACGCGCACTACTACGCCATCCAGGCCATCTATCAGTCGGGCGAAATGGACTTCCAAAAGTGGTATCCCAAGATCGCCGCCACCGTCGTCTCCATGCAGGCTGCGGATGGAAGCTGGAATGGCGAAGGCGGCCCAGCCTTTGCCACCGGCATGTCGATCCTCATCATCGGCGTGCCTTACCGCTTCCTGCCGATCTACCAGCGCTAGCGTTGTCTGCCAGGCAGATTGTCTGTAGCACCGAATACGGACCACCGACCAGCCCACCAACCATTCGATGCCTCCCAAAACACCAGCCCTTGCCTCCCGATCGATCCAGTGGCTGCACCCTTTCCCGGTCCTTCCCCGGCTCAATCTCTTTCTGCTCGCCGCCATGCTGGCTGGCTGCGCCCTTTCCTCCGCTGCATCTGCGCCTGCTCCCGTGGGAACCGGGCGCATGCTCCAGCAACTCGAATCCGACGATTGGATCCTCCAGGCCGAGGCCCTGCACTACTTTGGGAAATACCGCGTCATGGACGGGGTCCGGGCCACCCGCGCCCTGCTGGCCAATGAAAAGGCCGCCCCGTGGATCCGCGGACGCGCCCTCGTGACCCTTTGCGCGCTCGAAAACAAAGTGGTCCCCGCCGAGTTCCAAAAATGGATGGAGCACGCCCGGCCGGAACTTCGGGCCGCCGCCGCTGAAGTGCTGGAAGTCGGGGGCGGCGACCAGGCCGCCGCATGGCTGCAAACCCTCCTCAAGGACAAGGACGACACCGTCCGCTACCAGGCCGCCGCGGCGCTCGCCCGGCGCTCGAAAGAAGCCGCGTGGGCGGTGGTGGATCCGCTCACCGCCGATGGGACCGCCGCCCCGGCCCGTCTCGTGGCCCGCACGCTCGCGTGGACCGGCACCGATGCGGCCCTCCAGCGCCTCGGGGCACTCATGGCCAAACCCGATCAGCTTTCGAAATGCCTCCAGGGCATTCGCGACATCCCATCGCCCAAACTCGTCCCGCTCATCCTCGCGGCCCGCACCGCCCTCCCGGAGGGTGAGGAGCGGCTGCACGGACTCATCCTCTCCGACCTCCAGACTCGCGACAAAAAGGATTTGGTCACCGGGCTGGGCAAATTCATGGAGGCGGGCGGCGACCAGAACATTCGCACGGCGGCGCGGATCATCACTCTGCTCGTGCCGGCACCCGAATTGGGCGTGGTGCTGCGCACCGCCCTGACGAAGGCCACGGACACCGGAACCATCGAAGCGGGAATGATCGCCCTCGGAATCCCCGCCATCGAGCCGGTGCGGCACATCGAGTATTTCACCCAGCAACTCGGGCACGCCGATCCGTCCATCCGCGCCCTGGCCATCCGTTGCCTCGCGCACTGCGAGGGCGCGAATCTTTTCGAAATTCTCAAGCCCAAGATGGCCGATGAAAATGTTTCGGTCGTCGCTGCTGCGCTCGGGGCCCTTTTGCGCAGCCCGGCGGCGAACGCGCCGCGCGGGACGCTCGTCACCTACCTCAAGGCACCGCTCAGCAGCGCCGACAACAACGTCCGCACTCTCGCGAACGACGTGCTCGCCCATGCCGGGAGTGCCGAGGACTACAAGCCGGCCCTGGCCACCCTCGCCAGCCTGCTCCGCGGAAAAGACGATGATCTGCGCGTTTCCGCCGCCAAGGCCCTGGGACAACTGGCCCCGGCCGGGGAGGTCGGGGACCTGGTTTCGATGCAGGGCTACCTGGCCAAATGGACGATCATTGGCACCTTCCTCAACGACGATAAGAACAGCGGATTTCAGGAGGTTTTTCCGCCGGAGAAGGCCATTGATTTCCAGGCAAAATATAAGGCCAAGTTCGTGTGGGCTGGCGTGCAGGGGGGCGTGGAGGGAAGCGACAACAAGCCCATTGAGCGCGAGGTCGAGTGGTCCAAAGTGATCGTGGATCAGGCCGATGGCCGCCTGCTCATGGCCGCGAATCTTCCTCCGCCCGGCTCGCTGTCCATCGGCTATGCGGTCTCGGATGTGACCGTGGACAAAGCGTGCGAGGTCATCCTCACCATCGATGGCGACGACGGTTTCCGGGTCCGGCTCAACGGCGCGGTGATCGGCGAGCAAATGGCCGTGCCCGATCCCAAGACCAGGGTCGCCGTGGCCACCTTGCCCGGCGTGAAGGTGCAGCTGAAGCAGGGCTCCAACCGCTTCTTCGTCAAATCCTGCAACATCACCGGCTCATGGTGGGTGCGCATCCGGGTCGCGGATGCCGAAGGGAACCCCGTGGACTTTCGGGCCCCCAAGCCATGAGCGCGCGGGGTCACATACTAATACTTCTCTCCGTTTTGCCATGGACGCTCGCCGCCCTGGCGGAGCCGCCCCCCAAGGACCCGCGGTGGGAGCAGGCGCAGAAGGCTTACAACGAAGGTTTCTCCGACGAAGGGCACCGGCTCCTCAAAGCCCTCATCGCCGACCACCCCGGCGATGTCGATCTGGCCGCGGCCTGCTACGAGAAGATTTTTGACCGAGAATATCGGATCCTGCCAAAACATGTGGCGATCAAAATTCTGGGCGAGCCCATGCACAGTCCCTGGCACGCCACCGCCCACTACACGGGGGTCAACTCCAATATGCAGATCCCGCCCGCCGTGGCGCGCATGATGGCGCTCGAGCGGCTCGGCGGGCTTTCCGCCCATACCGCCCTTCTCCGGACTGCCTGCGGCGCCTCGGTCGAGGGCGGCCTCAACCGGCGCGCCTATATCGAACTGGAGGAGATGCTCTCCCGCATGCAGCGCGAAAACCCTCTCGACCCGTTCTGGCGGATGATGACTGCATACGCTTTCCAGCGCATGCAGCGCCCCGAGGCCGGGAAACTCGTCGTGGAACTCCGGCGGGATGTCGATCTCGACCATCCTGACCCCGGAGTGCGCAGTGACTGGATGGTGGCTGCCAGGATGTTCGAAGAGGGCTTCCCAGCAGGCGCCAATGTGAGGGCTGCCGTGCCGGAAGGAAGTCCGCTCCTTCTGCTGGCACCTGTCAATCCCGCCGATCCCGCCGACCCGTGGCGCATGATCGTGGATCGCTCCCCAAAAGATATTCCCGGCGAGGTGGACCGACTCATTGCGCTCGCTTCCGGTACCAGGGATTTACTGACGTGGGTGGATACGGAGGGCGGTGGAATTCATCCCACCCGCGCTCTCGATCTCCATCTGCTCAGCAAACCCTCCCCCGAACTCGACCCCCTGCGCAAGGCGCAGGAAAAGGTGTTCTCCCCCGAAGCCCAGGCCGCCATCCGCACCGAGGCGGACATCCTCAGAGTGAGCCGACGCTACGCCTGGGCGCGCCCCGCCCAGGTGCTCCAGATGAGAATCGCGAATGAGGCACTCTGGGACGGCCGCTTCGATTCTGCATGGCGCAGCTTTCAGGAAGTGTTCCTCCACACCTCTGACCCCGCGCTCCGCGAAGCCGCCCAAGTCGGCATCTGGACCGCCTTGGGCCTCTCCGGCGGCGCAGCGGAAGTGCTCGCACAACCCGCCGCCTTCGAACCCGCCAAGACCTACCCGTGGATGGGGCGCCTGATCAAGGGCTCCGAAATTCGCGCCGCCCTCCAGGCCATGGTCCGACCCGCGCCGCCGGTCGTCGCTCCGTCGCTCCAGGATGTCCGCCCGCATCTCCTGAACCTCCCGCCGGTTGCTCCGTGGGTGATGAATACCCACGCGGGCGGGGACTTTTCCATCGATCTCCAGGTGGCCGGCAATAAAGTTCTGGCCAGCGGGCGCAACCTCATCGCCGCCTACGACGCCGCAAAACCCGGCGCCCCGCTGTGGGCTCACGTGCAACAGTTCAGCAGCCCGCCCCATAATAATCGATCACCCTACCCCGGCTACTTCCGCGGACTAATCGAGGACGGGACACTTTTTACCCGCTGGGGCAGGTCCGAACTGCCGAGTGGTCTGACCGCTTTTAGCCTCGCCACCGGTGATCCGCTGTGGACGGCGTTCGACGCGATACCCAAGGGGTTCAGCGGGGAAAATCTGCGGCAACAAAACCTCGTCCCAACCTGCGATCCGGTCCGGGCCGACGGCAGACTGTTCTACATGCACAGGTGCACCATCGTCGACGCGGCAGACGGAGGCCGACCCAACTTAAGCCTCGTTTGCTTCGACCCCGGCGCCGCTCGGCCTCGTTGGGCGGCCCCGATTTTTGAGCCCACCCAAGCGGAACGCCCGCACTTCGACCGCAACTACACATACGCCTACGGCAACGCCGTCACCGTCCACCGTGGAGCCGTTTACAGTTGCACCGGCATCGGGTATCTCATCCGCTCCGACGTGCGCGACGGCCGCGTCGAATGGACCCACAAGTATGCCGTGCGCGGTGGCGGAAGCGAGAGTCTCGGCAGCGCCCCCATCATTGCCGGCAGCAACGTCATCTTCCTGCCCCGAAATGGGGAACGCGTCATCGCCCTCGACCAGCGCACGGGCTTTCTCGCATGGGAGAATCTCATGATTCGCGCCTTCGAAGTGCTCGGCCTCTGGCAGGACACCCTCGTGGTGCGCGGGCCCAACCACCTCGCGGGGATCGATGTCGCCACCGGGAACGCCCGCTGGATTCGGAACCTGACCCAGCGCGCCCTCACCCGCGGCCAGCTCATCGCCGATTCCGTTTACCTCGGGCAGCTCGACGCCCTGCAGCGGTTCGACGCCCGCACCGGCGAGCTGCTCGAAAGCCGGCCCTGGGCGCTCCAGCCCGAGCGCGCCCTCAGTTTCAACATTTCCGGCCAGGACCTTTACATCGCCACGGACCGGCCCGCCGCCGACCCCCACCAAAAAGTGAGCCAGCCTCCCGGCCCGGAAGTGGCCTCGTCCACGCAGCCGCTCAAGCTGCCTCTCAAACCCGCGTGGTCGCTCATGCGCCCGGGTGCCTCCCTCCTGCTCCCGCCCGCCGGAGTCAACCCCGGCACGGCCATTCTCCTGGGCGACGGCATGCTCGAGTGCCTCGAAGTCAGCGAACGCGGTGGCATCCGCTGGCGCCGCTTCCTTGATCTCAAGATCAACCAGCTCGTCATCCGCTACATCGGCAAGAGCGGAGAGATCCTCATGCTCATGGAACAGGGCGAGTCCCCCGAGAATCCCCCCCGGGCCCTCGCCCTCGACACCAAGACCGGCGCGACTCTCTGGGACACGACCGTCCCTCCCTGGCGCGACCCACCACCCTCGTTTTGTGGCTCCCTGCTGATCTTCGCCAGCCACGCCCACCACTTGGGCGGCGGGGCGACCGCCATCGACCTCACCACGGGCAAACAACTTTGGCGGCGCTACCTTCGCAGCCCCGCCCCTCCGGTAGCCAAAGGGGACGAATCTCGTTTACTGCTTCTCGGCGGCCTCTGGATGCCGAAACCCGCCCGCGTGACCCTCAACGCGCAGACCGGCCAGACCATCGCGGACTCCCCGGAAAAATCCGCATTGCTACCCATGCTTTACACGGTCCACGGCAGAAATGGCCCCAGCGTTTATCTCATCCCTCCGGTGGGAGACCCAACGGTCTTCCAGCCACAGGCCGTCATTGTGGACCACATCCCCGGGACTGGCGCTCCCTACTACCTGATCCGGCCCCGCGACGGTACTGACAAGATCCCCGAGGGCGTCTATCGCGCCGACGACCCATCCTACTTCTGCAGACTCCCGAGCGCTGACGTCCTGTTCGATGGCGACTACGCCATCACCATCCATGGCAAATTCGCGGTCACTGACCTCAAAGCCAAACGCCTCTTGCCGCTCCCTGCGACGGACGAAAAGGCGGCCATCAACCGACCGGGACTTCTCTGCCGCATCGGCCCCGATCGTTTGCTCAAACTCGTTGACCATGGCAGCGCTAAGAATGTCGTCTTCCTCATTGATCTTGCGAGCGGGGCCGTGACCGAGGGGAAACTCGAATTGCCGAGTCAGGACGGCCCCATTAACCTGTCGAACTACACCAACCTCACCCCTCAAAACCGGCCGTTTCTTCCGACCTTCGACCGCGTTTTCCTGACCTACGACACCACCACCATTACCGCTTGGATCGCGGCTCCCTAGCAGCATGAAACGTCCGATCCTGATTCTCACCGCCCTTTTCCTCGGAGCGCTCGTTGCGCCTGCGGCCGCACCCGCCGACGACCCTCGCTGGGCAGACGCGCTCAAGGCTTACTCGCAAGGCCTCCGTGAAGTGGGGCACCGCCTCCTCTCCGCCCTTGCCGCGGAGCATCCCGGCGATCTCGACCTGGCCGCGGCGTGCTACGAGCGAATTCTCAAGAACGTAAGCCTCCCCTCCCCGAAAGCTCCGACGGTCACCGACAACCCCTGGATCACCCTCGCCACGGAACGGCTCCTCGCCCTCGAACGCCTCGGCGCCCACTCTGCGAATACAGATCTCATCCGTTCCGCCGCCTCCGTCGAGAGTCGGCTCGCTGTCGCCAGAAGCCATTTCCTTGACGCGTTCGAGACGATCACCCGCCTGCGCGCCGAAAATCCTCACGACCTTTTCTGGCGCATGACAGAGGTCCGCATCCTCCGCAGCATGGGGCTGCCGGAAGCCGACGCACGCATCGCGGAACTAAAGCAGGACTACGATCCCGACCATTCCGACCCCGGCAAGCGCGCCGAGTGGGAATGGATCGCCACGGAAATAAATCCTTCCGGCAATCCTCCCTTGGAGGCCCGTCCGGCGTGGGCCCGGCAGCAAGTGCGCGTGCCCGACCCCGTCCCCGTCCCTCCGGAGGGTAGCCCAGTCAGCCTGCTCGCCCCCGAAGATCCCGATGACCGCTGGCGCGTCATCAATAATCCCTCCCCAAAAGGAGGCGTCGGTGCATTGGATCGCCTCCTCGGTTACACCTACGCCGCCGCCGAGGGCGTGCCGTGGCGGGCCGGCCGCGGTTTGCTCGATTCCAGCCGCGCGCTCGACCTGCACCTGCTCAGTAAACCCGCTCCCGAACTCGAAGCCCTGCGCCAGGAGCAGGAAGCGCAATTCGCCCGCCATGCGCAGGCTGCCGGCCGCACCGGGGCGGGCATCCTCGCGGCGAGCCGCCGCTATGCCTGGTCGCGATCGGCGCAGACGCTCCTGATAAAGTTCGCCAGCGAGGCGCTCTGGGACGGGCGCTTCGAATCCGCGGGGCGCAGCTTTCACGACGTGCTCCTTCACGCCTCTGACCCCGCGCTCCGCGAGGCCGCCCAGACCGGCATCTGGACCGCCCTGGCTCTCTCCGGAGGGGCGGCGGAAGTGCTCGCGCAACCCGCCGCCTTCGAGCCCGGCAAGACCTACCCGTGGATGGGACGCCTGACCAAAGGCTCGGAAATTCGCGCCGCGCTTCAGGCCACACTCAGGCCCGCGCCGCCGGTTGTCGCGCCTTCTCTTCAGACCCTGCGCCCGCATGTCCTGAACCTCCCGCCGGTGGCTCCATGGCCATCGGGTGAATCCTCGGGGGGCTTCGGCGTCGATCTCCAAGTGGCCGGCAACAGAGTCGTGGCCAGCGCGCGCAACGTCGTCGCCGTCTACGACGCCGCCAAACCCGGCGCCCCGCTGTGGGCTCACGTGCAGCACCGCTCCGCCGCCCCTCCTCAGCACCACTGGCCCGGCTACTACCGCGGCCTCATTGAGGACGGCACGATTTTCTCACGCTGGAGCGTGACCGAACTGCCCAGCGGGCTGGCCGCCTTTGACCTCGCCAGCGGCGATCCGCTTTGGACTGCCCTGAGTGAAAATCCCTGGAACGATCGCGGGGGACCGCGGCCCAAGCGTTCCAGCGATGGAAAAAAGCAGCCGCTGCGTTTCTCGGTGCCCATGGGCGACCCGGTTCGGGCCGATGGCCACCTCTATTACCTGCAATGGGACTCCGCGCATGACCTCCACTCCAAACAAGGCACGCACCTGAACCTCGTCTGTTTCGACCCCAGCACCGGTCAGCCCCGCTGGACGGCTTCTCTCACCGATCACCGATTTGTGGGAGATTTCCGCAGTCCCACAACCGCCATCTACGGCAACTCCGTCACGGTCCATCGCGGAGCGGTTTACAGTTGCAACAACTCCGGCCAGATCTTCCGCTCCGACGTGCGCGACGGCCGAATCGAATGGGCTCATAACTATCGCCACCACCCCACCAGCGCCGAGTTTCTCGGCAGCGCCCCCATCATCGCCGGCAGCAGTGTGATCTTCCTGCCCCGCGATTCGGGAGTCGCCGTCGCTCTTGATCAGCGCACCGGCTTTCTCGTCTGGGAAAATCCCTTCATCCGCGGCGCCGAGGCGCTCGGCATCTGGCAGGACACCCTCGTGGTGCGCGGTGTCGCCACTCTCGCCGGGCTCGATCTCGCCACCGGCAAGACCCGCTGGTCCCGGAATCTGACCGGGCGCACCCTCGACCGCTCCCAACTCATCGCGGACTCCATCTACCTCGGCGGGGCCGACGCCCTCGTGCGGCTCGACGCCCGCACCGGCGAGTCGCTCGAAAGCCGCCCCTGGGCGCTCCAGTCCGAACGCGCCCTCACTTTCACCATCTCCGGCCAGGATCTTTACATCGTAACGGACCGGCCCACCGACGACCCTCGCCAAAAAGTGGGCCAACCCCTCGGCCCCGAGTTGGCCTCGTCCGCCGCCCCGCTCAAGCTGCCCATGCAGCGCGCCTGGTCGCTCTCGCGTCCCGATGCCACTGTCGCGCTCCCGCCCCCCGGCGTCAGCCCCGGCAGCGCCTACGTCATCAGCGACGGCCTCATCGAGTGCCTCGATGTGAGCCAGCGCGGCACCATCCGCTGGCGGCGCTTCCTCAATGCCAGCAGCCCCACTTTGCACTTCGTCGGCGACACGCTCCTCCTGCGGGAAAAGGAAGTCCCCCACCTCCCGTTTGGCCGCGTCCTGGCCATCGACTCCAAGACCGGAGTGACGCTCTGGGAAGCGCCCGTGCCCGTCAACCACCAGCACGTCTTCCACTTCGGCACCCGCATCCTTTTTCACGACGGACGCGAAAAACTCGTCGCCCTCGACCTCGCCACCGGCCAGCGGGCCTGGCAGGCCACGCTGGTGCCGGCCCATGCCCAGAATCCATACTGGGACGGCACGCGCCTGCATCTTTTTCGCGCCCCCGCCGCGGGCAATCTCGAGCACTTTACCTTCAACCCCGCCACCGGCGACACCGTCGCGCATCATGAGATCGACACGAGGCCGGAGGGTCAATCGGGTGCGAACGTCCGCCTGATCCCCGGCGGTGGCTACGAAGTCCGCTTCGCACCCACCTCGGCCCGTTACTTTCGCCTCACCACGCTCTCCAGCTCCGGTGGCACCGGTGACTACGCTTCCGCCGCGGAGTTTTACCTGCTCGGCCCCGATCACAAGCGCCTGCCCCGCGACGGCTGGACCGCGACCGCCGATCACGAACCCAACGCCGGCCTCAGAGCCAAGCCCCGCAACGCCATCGACGGCGACCTCAATACATGGTGGCACTCCCAGTGGATGAATGGCCAGACGCCGCACCCGCACTATTTCACCATCGACCTCGGCGCCGCCCAGACCCTTGGCGGCCTTCACTACCTGCCGGCGAAAATCATCAACAACAATGGCATGATCGCCGATTACGAACTCCACGTGAGTCAGGACGGCAAGGCATGGGGCGCGCCGGTTTCCAAGGGCAGCGTTACCGAAGCCGTCAGGGTCCGGATCCCCGAGCAAGCGGCATCCCTCCCCGCCTTCTTTGAGGCGCGCCGCTTTCTGCGGGGTGTGGCATCCGTCTATCGCTACGACGCCGCCGGCAAGGCCGTCGCCGTCTATGAAACTGGCAGCCTCCAGCGCGACGCCGGACCCTACAGCCTCCTCTCCTTCCGCGACAAACCCGCCGGCCCGGAAACCCTCGTCGTGCGCCGCGCCGACGATCCATCCTACGTCTTCCCGCTCCCGGTTCCGAATGACCGCGCAAACCACTTCCAATTCGACGGCGACCACGCCATCTCCCAGCAAGGCAGACTCGAAATCATCGACTTTAAAGCCAAGCGCCTGCTCACCATCCCCGGCGACGAAAAATCGCCCATCCACCAAGCGGGATTCCTCTGCCGCATCGGCCCCGATCGTCTGCTCAAAATCGTCGTCCGCGACAACAAGCAGCACGCCTTCAGCATCGACCTCCGGAGCGGGGAAGTCACCGAGGGGGCCTTCGAAAACCAGAGCGAGCCCATCGCCGCGAGCCGCCTCCTCCAGTCCGGCCACAAATCCCACTACCTGACCTTCGACCGCACCTTCCTCTCCTACGACAACACCACCCTCACCGCCTGGGTTGCCGCGCCATAGGGTCGGAGAGGAACACAACAATTGGCAAATTGTTGAACACGGTGATGAATCCGCTCCGGGGCCACCACCTCAACGGCCGCCGCCATTTCGACGTCGGGGAATTACGGAGGGAACGTCGTAGGCGCTGCTGAGTTTGAGGGTCAGATCTTTTTCCTCTTTCACGTCCTTGCCTCGGCGGCTGGAGGCCGCTGCTATTTCCTGCGGGTAGGCGTCTTCGAGGAGCAAGCGGTTGAGCTTGATCAGGGCGTCGCCCTCTCGGTTTTCCCTCAGCAGCCGCCTGGTCTCGGTGCGCAGACGGATGCCCGCAAAGCGGTTCGTCTCATGCACCAACGGGCCGCGGATTATTTTGTTCAGATCCGCCACCAGGAGTTTTTTCAGTTCGGCGGAGTCTGGACCTGAGTCTTCATATTTCGCGAGAGACTGCTTGGTGAGGTCGGACAACTTGCTGTTGAGGTGGGCGGCCAGCTTGTTGTTGTTGTCTTTTAACGAGCTGGCCAACTGTGGAAACTTGACCAGGTCTGCGGCGACGAATTTCGGGGAAACGCGGCTGACCCTGAGCTTCACCTCGTCGCCTGCCATCAAATCCATCTCGGCCGGCGCTTCGACCGGCCCGTGATGAACATCGGCTTTTCCGGCAACGGTCGGATGGACACGGCCGTCGGCGATCTGCTTGCGGAGATTGATGCCGCTGTTTACGTGATCGATTGCCTCCCAAACATGGGGCCGGCCGACGTGGCGGCGAAGTGCGTGCCGCTGGTGAAACAACTGCGCGCCGCGCGGCCGAACACGCCCATCGTGCTGGTGGAAGACCGGCGATTCTCGAACTCGTGGATCACGCCGCTCAAGGAGAAGTTCCACGACGACAACCACGCGGCATTGCGCGCGGCTTACGAGCAATTGAAGAAGGACGGCGTCACCAAGTTGCACTACATCGGCGGCGACCATCTCTACGGCGACGACAGCGAAGGCGCGACCGACGCCTCGCACGCCAGCGATCTCGGCTTCATGCGGCAGGCGGACATCTTCGAGCCGGTGATTCGCGCGGCACTGAAACCGTGAGAAATCCCGTGCGCCGTGCGAAGTGAAATGAAATCTTGGGGCAAACAATCGTTCCGCTCGTGTCTTGCGGTCGTGGGATTCTGGACAACCCTCACCGCACACGCGGCCATCCAGACGCCAGCGGATGAGCAGACCACCGCATTCATCAAGGAACATTGCCTTCCCTGTCACGGCGCGGAGAAAACGAAGGGCGATTTGCGGCTCGACCAGTTGGACACGGATTTCTTCAAGCCCAGCACCTTCGAGCGGTGGCGCGAGGTGGTGGTGCGCGTGCAGTCGGGCGAAATGGTATTCTTGAAATTGTCCGCGCGCGGATGCGGCGCGGATGTAAGATAACACAGCTCCGCCGGATGCTCGCGGGATGAAAAGGCTTGACACCAGCATCCGGCCCGACAACTTTGGATTTGAATCACCCGTCGCGCCGCTTTTTTGCCGCCATGAACATCGCCGAATTCTCCCCATCCCGTCCGGCGTCCATCCCCATCGTGCCGCGGCGGGGCAGTCGCGCCGCGGGTTTCACGCTTATCGAGCTGTTGGTGGTCATTGCCATCATCGGCATTTTGGCCAGCATGCTCTTGCCAGCTTTGGGCAAGGCCAAGGAGAAGGGCCGGCGGGCCAAATGCGTCTCGAATCTGCAGCAGCAGGGCATGGCCAATGCGGTGTATCAGGACGACTTCGACAGCCGGTTCCCGTCCGCCAAAGACTACCTCCAAACCTACTATTCCTACGGCGGCAAGAACGGCACGGAATACGTCGTGACCAGCCGGTTGCTCAACCCCTACATCGGTATCACCGACCCGGTGACCACCACCACGGAGGGAGCGGCGCTGGCGTTCCGGTGCCCAAGCGATAACGGAGCGACGCGGGCCGCATGGCCGGCGGATCGCAAGCCCACGCTTTTCGACACCTTCGGGAGCAGTTATTTCTACAACAGCGCCGCGAACAACAACGACGGCACCAAGGGCCTGTTCCAAAAGCTCGCCCCGCAGGTGAACAACCCGGCGAAGGTGATTCTGGCGAACGATTTCTCCTTCGGCGTCCATGGGTTGAACAGCGCCGTCTTCCAGTATTCCTACTGGCATGATGGCAGGTTGGGCTTTGGCAGCGTGCTGTTCGTGGACTCGCATGCGGACTACCTCCAGGCGACGCAAAACGCCCCCGACTTTCAGCACGGGGCGAACTGGACGTTTGTTTACAGCGATTGAAGCCCGGCGGAATCTTGCCGCCTTTGCCGGTTCCATATTGTGCTCGGTTTGCACTGAAATTGGTTCTGGACAAGGAGCATACCGCGATTTCTACTGGCAAAAAGCTTAAACGCTAGGCGGCAAGTTTGCCGCATAATAAGAATGTTAGGCCACATTCGCAC
>SIBB01000128.1 GCA_009695395.1 Pedosphaera sp.
CTGCGGGGCCGGGGCCGGATTCCGCGAGGGGCGGCGGTGCCGTTCCGCGAAAGTGATGGGGGGAGCGGCATCACTTCAACGCAAAGTTTCACTGCGACTGGCTGGCTTGGGGCTTTCGAGCACCACTTTGCCGATGCGCGCCTGGCCGGGCGCTCCCAGCGTGAGGGTGGCGGGCTTGCCGCCACGCACGCGGATCGCGCCCGCGGTCCCTTGGAACGAAACGTTGCCGTCGGGGGTCGTCATGGTTTCAGGGACGGGAGGTTGGAGGGCCTTGGGATCAAACTTTTGGGCGTCGCCGGAGCAGACCCACCAGATTGCCTTGTCCCAGCCACGGGCCAACTGGTTGCCCAACGGTTCGCCGCGCAGGAGTGACTCGCGCAGGTTCCACTGTTTGCCCGCGCCGTCCTTCACGGTCATCTCGGTGAGCGTGGTGTCCCACCAGTTGGCGTTCTCGCCTTCTCCCGGGAGGATGACCAGGCGCAGCAGATCGCCTTTGGCCACGCGGGCGTTTTCGGCGCGGAGCACGAGGTTCGTGCCGCCGTCGGCAAGCGCGCCGCGCGCGAGCACGGTCGAGCCGTGCCGCAACTCGGCGAGGATGCCGTTGCCGCCGCCGTTGTTTCCGTCGCGCAGGCGGGCCTCGACGGTGACGGTTCCCGCCACGGGGCTTTGCCACACGGCGGTCACGGGATTCGTTGGCCCGGGATGGACGGCGATTGAGCCGGCGGGAATGACGAGGGTGCGATCGAGCAACGCGTTCTTGGTCGGGTTCACGGTGAGGGTCAGTTGCGGGTCGCCCGACATGGAGAGGACGGTGATGCCCTCCTTCGTCGAGAGGTCGCGCAGCGGCTCCAGGGTTTTGCCATCGCCGACCGGCTTGGGCGGGGCGTCCGGCGCAACGAGGACGTAGTCAGTGCCGGCGGGGGATTTCACCGCCGCGATACGGCCGTCCGCGAACCAAGTCACGGTGGGTGGCGGCTCCTGCTTGAGCCGCGGATAAAGCAGCGCGGCCAGCGTGCCCCGCGGCGGCAGCGTCGCCACCAGCGCCGTCTGGCGTGTCTCGGTTGGGCCTTCCTTTCCATCGCGCCGGCCCGACCCTTTCTGGACGGTCGCCTCAGTCTTCAATCCCAGACGGCCGGGTTCGAATATGAACAGGTCTAAGTCCACATCATCCTCGCCCTCGACTGTCGCCCCGCGCTCGTGAATCTTGATGCCTGTCGTCGTCAACCACAGCCTCCACGTCGCCTCCTCCGTCGCAGAATGCGTGTCACGCAGCAGGAAGAAATTCGGCCCGAGCGGATCGGCGTCCTTGACGAGAGCGATTTGCCGCCGCCACGCGCCTTTGCGGCCGGTGACATAGTCGAACGCCGGGGCCGGGGCGAAGGCTTCGATTTGCATGAGCGCGTAGGTGCCGAGCGCTGGCGAAGTCACCTGGCTGTGCCATTGCGCGGCGTGCCGCCCGATGTAGCCGAAGTCATCCGCGAGCAGGCGGCCCTTGCCCCACAACACAATGCTCCCAGAGTCGAAGTCGTAATGGTCGTGGTTGGACCCGGCGATGAGGTGCAGGTAAGTCTCGCGGTCGGTCCCGAAGGAGTTACGCAGCACGACGCCGGTGTTGCGAAACGACTCGCTCCCGTAGGCTGGAGCTTTCGGGGCGACTCCGTGGGACTTCAGCAGCCGCTGGTAACCGGAGAAGGTGCCGAAGGGGCCGAAAAGTCCGATGGCGGGCGACCCATGCTCCTCGCACATCCACTGCATCTGCGCGGCAAAGACCGGATCGCGCTGCTTCCACAGTCCGGCGACGATGCCGAACATGCCAGTCCCCTCGCCCATGTAAGTATTCCCGATCGGGGGATAGTGGCGGAATCCCCCGGTGCGCCGGTCGCGCGGGGTCGAGATTTTTGCCAGCCACTCGATCGCCTTGCGGGCGCGCGGGTCGTAAACGTGGTCGCCAAAACCCGCACGGGAGGACATCACGAACGCCCCGAGCATGTGATCCAGCGCGACCATCGCGTAGTGCGGGGCCTCCAGCCAGCCGCCGTCCTCATCGGACCAGGTCTGCAACTGGTGCCGCAGTTCCCCCAACCCGCGCTCCGCCCACTGCTTCGCCCGCGGATGCGAGGGAATCACGGATGCCAGCGCCGTCTGATACAGCGCCACCGTGGTGGTCATGTTCGGGTTGGCGGCAAATCCCCGCGCAGGTGACCAGTAATCATCCCGCGTGACGGTGTAGCCGAGGAAGGCCAGTTGGGCGAAGGTCCGCCGCCGCTGCTCCGGCGTCAGGGCATCGGTCCCGAGCACGGCATCGGTCAGGTTGATGGTGGGCAGCAAGAGCACCGAGAGCATGTGGGGCGCTACCCCAAGCGTGACGCGTGTGTCCTGTTCCAACAGGTCATGTTCCACGATCTGCTGGAGCCACTCCCGGCTTTTCTGCGCCAGGGCGCGGCCCAATGCGGGATCCTGAGAAGCGAAGTAGGCCAGCAACGGCGACTCGATGTTGTATTTGTCAATCGGCTGGTCCGAGGTCCAGCGCCGCACCTCCGCGGGGTCGGCCTTCAGGCCGCTACGGAGCGCCGGCAAGTCCTGCTTCCCCACGAACAGACGCGGATAATTCGCGAGGTCTCCCGCCCATTCCAGCACGTAGTCCTTCACCTCATCGAGGGGGAAATCGCCATGCTTGATCAGATACTTCTGAGGCAAGGGCGCCACCCGGCTGTCCTTGGCGGCCAGCGGGGCCACCGACTCTGCCTGCGGCGGGGTGCCCAGCATCCAGCGGCGGGCGCCACCTCCCAGCGGCAATTGCAGCGCCACGATGCCCGCCTCGGCGGTGGCTGGAACGAGGGGACTCAACTGCGGCGCCTTCCCCTTCCAATCCGGATCCCGCCACTGGCTGGGACGTAGCGCGCCCACCATCAGGAGATCATTATCCTGGCCGCCGGGCACGGGAGGATTGGGCGTGTAAAGGGCGAACCAATTGCCCTGCCGCACATTCACATACCAGCGCAACCAGGGCTCCAACGCAAAAGCCGGCCCCGGCGCAACCGGCCAAGAGTCGAGCTTGCCCATCTGATTCATCCCATGGCGATACAACAGGTGGCTCGGCCGAAACGCGTCGCCGCTCAGCGGCAGCCGCATGACGCCACCCGCCGGGGCGTCGAAACTTTCGTCCACCAAGATGACCGGCTCGCGGTTCAACACCCGGAAGGTCAGCTTCCAAGTTCCCTGGTCGGCAAACGTGACGTGGCACACCGCCTCCGCAAACACCGGACCACGGGCGACCAGTTCCACTCGATAGCCAGTCACTGCAGCCCCGCCCTCCAGCGTGGCCCCTCCGGTCCATTTGCCGGAACGGAGCCGGACGCCGCCAATCGGAGCCTCCTTGCCCTGCAGCTTTTTCCGCAGCGCAATGCCAACCTGCGAGTTCCCCAACCGCAGCACGTCCTTGTCGTCCTCGACTTGCAAGTCCGAGGCCGCCGCCGCCGCGCCCGCGACAAGCCGGTAGGCCTGCGTGGCCTCGGGCAGAAGCGTCATCTGGAAGGCAACCCGTGGCTTCCCGGCCAGATGAAACACCTGGCCAGCCACCGATTCACCGCCCGGGCCGGTGAGCCGCGCCCGGGCTTGGAACTGCCCGGCTTGCGCGGCGCTGATGGGAAAAGTGACCAGCTCATTTGTCCACCCGCGCCCCAGATGTTCCCGCACGACAAAATCCTCCGCCGCCAGCGCCTCCGTCGCGCAGGCCGCCAGGCCAAGCGCCGCCAGCCATGCGCGCAGGAGGCGCACCAGTTTCCCCCTGTGGCTCCTAGGAGTCATGGGAACAGCCCGGCCGGAATTCGTCGGCCCCATCGGCTTGTCCGACTCGAAGCGGGACGCGCCCTCACGGCCAATCTTCGGACTGCGGCAATCGTGTCCCTCGCAAGAACGCGCACCGATGCCGCTGGGCGTGGAAACTTTCCCTCGCAGGGCGCGTGAGGAATCGCATGGCGGCGACGGCTTCAAGGGGTGAGGAGGCAATTTCATGGAGTTAAGTTTAACAGGTTTGGATAAGCTGGCTATTCACAAGTTCGTGAAGCAGCGCGCCCTTCGCCGCGAGCGCGAGGAGTATGTCGTCGGGCATGGAGTTCCACAGAAAATAGGACAGGCGGGCGGCGAGCGTGTCATCGTCCGCCTTGCTGGCCGCGCCGTTTTCGACGAGGTAGAGAAAGTCCGGCGCGCACAACGCCGCGCGATACGCGCAGCGCATAGCAGTCTCGAAGCAATCCCCGGCCTTCAACCGCTCCTCGACCTTCGCCACGTATTCCTTCCGCACACTGGACTCGACCGGCCGGCGAAACGCCTTCGGCAGGAAGCTCGCGAGCAAGCGGTCCGCGTCCACGAGCGGCTGCGTGCTCTGCGGCGTCCAGACGCCGGCGAGTGGCTCAGGCCGGTTCTTCGCGCCGATGATTTCCTGCCGCAACGGCTTGCGCGTGGGCGGGCGGATGTTCTTTTGCTCCGCCGCTTTGAACTCCGTGAGCGGCATTTCGCCGAACAGCAGCCGGTGACTGCGCGGTGGCCAGACATCGTGCAATGGGCCTTCCACCTCGACCCAGTCGTTCACGATGCACGGCCCGGTGAACCCCATCGTGCGGTCCTTCTGGCCCCACGTCCCGACGCGGTAGAGGACCACGGGCGCGAGGGACGCGGTGTTGAAGCCGAAGCTCTCCTTAAAGTTCAGCCATACGTCCAGATTATGCACCTGCGAGTCAATCGAAGGCGCAGCGTAGTAGCCGAGCACGCTGCTGGGATGCCCGCCGCCGCGACCGTTCTCGTTGAACTGCACGATGGACAGCCTCGCCGCCTCGACGCCGCGCGCGGGAAGAATTTTCCCCTGGTCCCACGTCATGCTCCAGAAGGACGCGCGCACCTTGTAGCGCCCGGGGTAAAGCGCCGCGAAGTGCTGGTAGTAGGGATTCCATGACTCGTCCTCGTGCCGGAAAACACCGACGCTGCTCATCCGCGAGAACAAGCCGAGCTGTTCGTGCTGCCCCATGCCGACGTGCGCATACACGCCGGCGGGCGGCACGACCGGGTCGTGCTTCTTGTCGCGCAGCAGCACGGCGTCGCCCTGCATCAGCATGAGGTCGCCCGCGTAAGTCCCGGCGAGCGAGAGTCGCACCGTCTCGGCCTTTGGCGCCTCGGGTTGGGTGGCGATGGCCACGTTCAGCGTGTGGTCGGCGGCCTCGACATACTTGGCGAGGTTCACGTGCGAGATGTCGAGCGCGTCGCTGTTCTTGTCGAAGCCGTGCGCCGAGCCGTCGGCGGGCAGGAAGTCCTGCAAACGAATACCGGGCATGGCGAACAGGTCGCGCACGGTGCTTTCATACTCGGCCCGCGTGAGTCGGCGCACGCCCGTGCGCGGTCCATTTGCGAGCCGCGCTTTCTCGGCAGCGACCAGCGTGGCGGTGAGCGACTTCGTGACCGCTTGGACTTCAGTGGGCTTGGGCCGCGCCTTCTTCGGCGGCGGCATCTCTCCCGACTCGATACGGTCATGCACCTTCACCCAGCGCGCGAAGTTCTCCGCCTCGGCGAAGTCCGGCCTGAGCGAAGTGAGGTCCAGATTCCCCTTCTTCGTCTCCGCATCGTGGCACTCGGTGCAGTGCTGGGCGAAGAACGAAGCGGGCTTGAACTCAGCGGCGGTGGCGGTGGCAGTGAGGTCCGCCCAGAGGACGCCGCACAGAAACAGTCGACGCAGGGAAAGAGATGTCATGCGGTGTCAGGCCAGTTCCAAGCCGCGCAGCGTGCCTTTGCCGGTGCTGAACTGGTCAGTCTCGATGCCGAGCCGTTGGAGCATGGACACGAAGAGGTTTGTGAGCGGGTAGTTATTGTCCTTGTTGAAGGCGAGGTGCTGGCCGTGCTTGAAGCCGCCGCCGGCCAGAAGCACGGGGAGGTTCACGTTCGAGTGCGAGTTGGCACTGCCCATCGGCGTGCCGTAGAGGACCATCGTGCGGTCGAGCAGGGTCTGGTTCTCCTCCTTCGTCCCAGCGAGCGCGCTGAGAAAGCCGTTCAAGGCGTCGAACTGCTTCTCCTCGTGCCCGCGCAATTCGGCGAGCGCCTCGGGGCGGTTGCCGTGATGCGTGATGTTGTGGATGACGACCGTGTCGATGAAGAGCGAGATGATGCGCGTGGAATCGGTCTCCAGCGCGAGCTTCATCACGTCGAACATCAGCCGCGTCTTGGCGACAAACTCCTTCGCGTCGTCGATGTCCTCGGGGGCCTTCGCGGTCACGACGGGCTTGGGCTTGTATTCCCATTCCTCGGAGCTGTGCAGGCGCTGCTCGAGTTCGCGGACGGAGGTGTAGTATTGGTCCATGCGCGACTGGTCAGCCTTGGAGAGCGAGCGGTTGAGGCGCTTGGATTGATCACCGACGAAGTCCAGCAGACTGCGGCCTTGCTTGATGGCCTCGACGTTGGCGGCGACTTCCTTGGGGTTGCCCTGGATGAAGAGTTTTTGGAAAAGCTTCTTCGGGCTCTTCTCCGCCGGAATCGGCGCACCACTGCGCGTGTAACTCAGCGTCGAGCCTTCGCTGCTCATCGCCAGTACGAGCGAGGGGTAGCGCGTATGGTTGCCGACGCGCTCGGCGGCGAACTGGTCGAGGGAGACCCAGTTGCGGAAGCCGCCGCGCTCGGGGTGCGGCGTGCCGGTGAGGAAACATTTCTCCGCCGCGTGCGCGCCGGTGACGCCGGGGTGGCTGGTGCCGGAAAGCACGGTCATCTGCTGGCGGTGCGCGGCGAGTCGCTCGAGATACGGGCTGGGCGCATAATCCTTGCCGGCTTTCTCGGGGAAGAAGAACTGCGGGAGGATGCCCATGTTGGTCTCGATGCACACCATCCGGCGCGGCGGAGCCTTGCTGGCGTCGGCCCCGAACGCGGGCCGCATCGCGTCGAGGAACGGCAACGTGAGCGCGACGCCCGTGCCGCGCAAAAACGTGCGGCGGGAGAGTGGAGAGCGTGAGCCAACGTGGATTCTCTTCATGAATTAAGTTCTAAGTTCTTATGGTCAGCAACGCGATTCTTATGGTCAGCAAAGCGACTTCATTCTATGGCCTTTTATAGGTTCAGACAAGATGGTTCATTGGATGTTGAGCGACCTTGGTTATTCAACTTCCTCAACTGCGGCCAATCCAATGGAATCGGCTCGGTCATCCATTTGCGTCGAGCGCTGAATCACCCGACCACAATCCACAACCGCGCCAAGCCTATTGCCTGAAACTTCACTGCCTCCGCCGAAAGCGTCAGTGTCACTTTACAATCCCGCCCGACGGTCTTGACAGCGCTGACGTTGCCGATAGACAAAGCACAGCGGTCGCAGGTCGTCCGTTAACATCGGCATGAGGCAATATGCAAAGCCGCAGATGGGCGCCGAGGAGTCAGCGGGGCGGTTTAAGGTCGTTCGGAAGCGGGGATATGGAGAACCGTGATGGCCGCCGATTCCCAACCGCGGGGTTGACCTTTGCGCCAGCCGTCCCAGGAAATGAAAAACCGCTCGCCTTTTTCATCGAGAGCGTTGCCGAACGAGCCGTCGAGCGCGTAGCCGTATTTATCCCAAAAATGCGCGTGGAGAAACGCGAGCACCTTGCGTCTGCCCGTTTTGATTTCGTACTGCACGATAGGCGTACCATCCTTGGCAGCTCCGCCATGAGCGCCGGGCACATAATACAGATATCTGCCGGTCGGATCGGCTTCGAGCGATGCGATGTATTCCTGCTGGGCAACGCCGCAATTGCCGAGCTGTTTCACCTCGCCCGATTTAACGTCGAATGCCCACAGGTCTGCCTTGGTTCCGGAGGTTCCATAGACAATGCCTTGTGGCGTCTCCCGTGTGGCCGAACGGACGTTTGGCACGTTGGACGCGGTGATGGCATTTGATTGCGGATCGTAGCATTTACCCTCCCAGAAGACTTTGCCCGTCGTCGGCGAATGGATGAGGACACGGTAAGGCCCGTCATCGGCGACCGTGAGCAGTTTCCTGGTTTTGAGGTCGAGTGCGAAGAACTGGACCTTCTGATTGGGAGCGTCCTTGCCGACCGCGGTGCCGCCGTAAAAAATCATGCGTTTGGGATCCAAGACGCTGCACGGGATGGTGTGTTTGGATATGGGATGGGTGTAAACAATCTGGGTTTCGCGGGTCTTGGGATGCGTGCGCAGGATCCATTCGCCCTTGTAACCATTTTTATCGTGCGTGACGGTGGGGGAACCGCGATCGGTGGCGTAGTAGAGCCAGCCATCGCTGCCAAGGTCGATTCGGCTTTGCATCTCACCCGGCCTATAATTCATGCTGGGCGGGAAAGCGTTGACCGATTCGAGGAACTTCGTGGTGTCAACGAGTTGCTTGAATTGCTTGAGTTTGCCGTCGTATTCCCAGAGATGGGCGGTGCCTTTGGGAGCGAGGTGATCGTTGTTCGATGAATAGTATTTATCACCCACGACGATGCCATCAGAGCGATGCGACCAAGGATTCCCGGAATAGTTTTGTTCGGGATAGAACGCGAAATCCACGACGGGAGGCGTCTTGGCGATGACGACGCCTTCGCGGAGGTTGGCTCCCGGCTTCAGGAATAAGGCAGAGGATTCGGTGACGACAGTCTGGCCGTCCGGCAACTTCGGTGGATAAGATAAGGGATAGCGTGAATCGGATTTCGGCGT
>SIBB01000129.1 GCA_009695395.1 Pedosphaera sp.
GGGAGCTGAAGTTCCTTCCAGTAAGTCGGGGCGAGGCCGAGGAAGGCGAGCGCGGCGATGTCGCTGCGCGACGGTTGAGAGTTGAGAGTTGAGAGTTGAGAGGCGGGCGTTTTCTCCGGAGGCGCGTCGGCTTTGGACTCGGCTTCGGCGATGAGTCGGTCGGCTGCGATTTGCCGCATGACGAACTGGTCGTAAGGCAGGTCGTCGTTGAAGGCCTTGATGACCCAGTCGCGGTAGAGATGCGCGCCGCTGGTCTTCTCCAGCCACGAGGCGGTTTCGTCCACGTAGCGGGCGAGGTCGAGCCAGTAGCGGGCGTAGCGCTCGCCGTAGGCAGGCGAGGACAGCAGGCGGTCAACGGTCGCGGCGACGAGGGAATGGGGAATAGGCGATGGGGAATGGGGGCGGGTGGGAGCGCCGCAGGCTTTGACAAACGCCTCGACCTCCTCGGGAGTGGGCGGGAGGCCGGTGAGGTCGAAGTAGAGTCGGCGGATGAGGGCGCGCGGGTCGGCGGGTGGGGCGGGCTTGAGGCCAGCTTTCTCCTGCTTGGCGAGGAGGAATTGGTCCATGCGGGTTTGGGGCCACTGCTTGTTGCGCACGGAGGGCGTCGGCGATTCGCGGAGCGGGAGGAAGGACCAAAGTGTTTTCGCAGCAGCTTTCTTGGCTGGGGCCTTCGACTCCGCTGCCGTGCTGATGATCGCGCACAGCGCGACAAGCGCGAGCGAGGCGATCAGGACGGGACGCAGGTGATTCATGAACGCAGAGTAGATGGGCAGTGGGGCGAGCGGATTCAAGTCAATGACGGCCCGGCTGGCCAGCTGCTTGACTCACAGTGCGTTGACCTAGGCGCTATGTAATACCCTCTGCCAGCATGCGATCTCGGACCACACGAGCCTTTACGCTGATCGAACTGCTGATGGTCATCGCCATCATCGGCATCCTGGCGTCGCTGCTCGTTGGAGGCATCGCGCAGGCGAAGATGCGTGCGCACCGCATCACTTGCCTAAACAACCAGCGGCAGCTCCTGGTGGTCTGGCAGAAATTCGCCGGCGACAACGACGACCGGCTGGTGGTGAACTCGAATCCCATCGGCAGCGCCACGCCTGTGACCACCAACGTCCCGTGGGCCTCCGGCGGGACCCACCAGTTTTATGCGACGGTCACCAACGAGATATTCCTTACGGACCCGAGCTACTCGGCGTTCGCCTACGCGAAGCTGAACCCGCGCCTCTATCGCTGCGGGGCTGTGAAACACAACAGCCAGGGAGTCTCCATGACCCGGCACTACAGCATGAACCCCTTCATGGGCCCGCAGCAGGCTAGCTCGTTCAACGCGCCCCGTGGCTTTGAGGCCTACCAGCGGACGCACGACATCACGCAGCCTTCGGAGCGCCTCGTGTTCTCCGAGATGAATCCCTACATCATCTGCACCACGGCGATACGCATCAACGCCATGACCGCGGACACGAACGGTGTCATTGACAGCGGCGACTTCGCCACGCTGCCCGGGTTCCCCCACGGAAAGGTCACGCTGGTCAGCTGCGCGGACGGCCGGGTGGAGCCGCAGAAAATGCTCACGCCCGAGATGGACCGCATCTGGCCCGTGCCGTGGATCGCGGACCATCAGGGCTTGCACGCCTCGGACAATGCGGACTTCCTCTGGATCGCCAACGGCATGACGCGCGGGAAAAGAACCCGCCCCGCCCGGCAAACGCTACCTGCTCGACCTCTCGCCCATCCAGATGCGGCTGGTGAGCCGGTAGTCTCAGGGGCTACGTTATGCCTGCGTCTCGCAACTCGTCCTGCCCGCTCAGATCTGGAAGTCTGCCCGGCCCTTCTCCCGCTGCTGCTTGTCGAGCACCTTCACGTTCACTTCTTCGTAGAGCACGAGGGAGTGCGGCGGGACGCTGTGCATGAGGAAGACGTTCGCCCCCACGGTGCTGTGCGCGCCGATGACGGTCTCGCCGCCCACGATGGTCGCGCCCGCGTAGATGGTGACGTGGTCCTCGACGGTGGGGTGGCGCTTCTGGCCTTTCAGCGCCTGCCCGCCGGCGAGCGAGCGCGCCACGAGGCCGACGCCTTGATACATCTTCACATGGTGCCCGATGGTGCTGGTCTCGCCGATGACGGTGCCGGTGCAGTGGTCCACGAAGAAGTGCGTGCCGATGCGCGCGCCGGGGTGGAGATCCATGCCGCTGCGGCTGTGCGCCCACTCGGTCATGATGCGGGGCAGCAGCACGATGTTCTGCCGGTAAAGCTCGTGCGCCATCCGCTGCACGGCGATGGCTTCCATGAAGGGATACGCGACGATGACCTCCTCGGTGCTCAACGCGGCGGGGTCGCCCTTGTAGGCGGCCTCGGCGTCGGTCTGGAGCACTTCGCGCAGGTTCGGGAGGCAGCCCAGGAATTCGAGCGTGAGGTGCCGGGCCTCGGCGCGTTGGTCGGACTTCTTCGCGCCGTCGCGGGGGCGGTATTCGAGGCACTTGAGCAGCTCGTCTTCCAAGCGGCCTTGCACCGAGTCCATGAGGATGGCGGTCTCGACCTTCAGCTCGGAGGAGTGCAGCGGCTTCTCCTCGAAGAAGCCGGGGAAGAGCAGCCGCAGCAAATCCACAGTGATGCCGGCGATGGCGGTCTTGGACGGGAGATTCTTGCCGTCGAGGTGGTTGATACCGCCGACGCGCGCGTAGGAGGCGAGCAGGTCGTTGGTGAGTTGGGTGATGGTGACGCTCACGGCGGGGAGTATTCGCCACGTTCACCGCGCTGGCAAGCGGGGCAGGAGGGGGAGAATATGCCACGGAATTGTCACTTGGCTTTCACGGGGGTGGCGACATCCTCGCGGCTGCATGAAGAAGTTCGCAGCGGAAGCCATCGGCACGTTCGCGCTCGTGTTCGCGGGCACGGGGGCCATCGTCATCAACCAAACGTCCAGCGGAGCCGTCACGCATGTCGGCGTCGCGCTGACGTTCGGGCTGGTGGTGCTGGCGATGATCTACACGCTGGGCGAGGTGTCCGGCGCGCATTTGAACCCGGCTGTGACGCTGGGCTTCTGCGCGGCGGGACGGCTGGCGTGGGCGGACGCGCTGCCTTACATCGCGAGCCAGTGTGCCGGAGCCTTCGCCGCGAGCGGGCTGCTTCATTTCCTGTTTCCAGAAAGCGCCACGCTCGGCGCGACTCTGCCGGCGGGCACGGCGATGCAGTCGTTCGTGCTCGAAGTGGTTCTCACTGCCATCCTGATGTTTGTCATTCTCAGCGTCTCGACCAGCGCGAAGGAGAAGGGCATCACAGCGGGCATCGCAGTCGGTGGCGTCATCGCACTGGAGGCATTGTTCGCCGGGCCAGTTTCCGGGGCCTCGATGAACCCGGCTCGCTCGCTCGCGCCGGCGGTGGTGTCCGGACAACTGGAACATTTGTGGATTTATCTGCTGGCCCCGGTGCTCGGCGCTCAGCTCGCCATCCCCGCCTGCCGTTGTGTCCAAGCTGAAGGCTGCTGCGGCGCAATCAAAGCAACATGAAGGCCATGAATCAAAAGCCCCTCGTTCTCATCCTCTGCACTGGAAACTCCTGCCGCAGTCATCTTGCGGAGGGACTGCTGCGCCAGTTCGCCGGGGATTTCATCGAGGTCGCCAGCGCTGGTTCCAAGCCCGCTGGTTACGTGCACCCACTGGCAATTCAAGTCATGCGCGAGGCGGGCGTCGACATCAGCGCACACACCTCGAAGCACATGAACGAGTTTCTCAGCCGCGAGGTGGAGACCGTCATCACCGTCTGCGGCAACGCGGACCAAGCGTGCCCGATGTTTCCCGGCCAGTCGAACCGCCACCATTGGCCGTTCGAGGACCCGGCGCACGCGGTGGGAACGGAGGAGGAGAAGCTCGCCGTCTTCCGGTGCGTGCGGGACGAAATTGCCGTCGCCTTCCACGCGTATGCGGACGGGCGTAGGGACGCGGGCAAAGCAAAAGGCGGAACCTGAGTTCCGCCTTCGCTGGAATGAGTTAGGCGCAGGCCTACTTTGCGGTGGCCTTGAACCGCTTTTCCTTGACGGCGGTCGCGGCCTTGCCGACGCGCTTGCGGAGGTAGGTCAGCTTGGCGCGGCGGACGGAGCCTTCACGCTCGACTTCAATCTTGTCCACGCGCGGCGAGCTGACGGGGAAGATGCGCTCCACGCCCTCGCCGTAGCTGATGCGGCGCACGGTGAAGGTTTCTTCCAGCCCGCGGCCGCGCCTGCCGATGACGACGCCGCTGAAAATCTGGATCCGCTCCTTGTCACCTTCCACGACCTTCGTGTGGACCTTGACGGAGTCGCCGACGTTGAATGTCGCGTTGTCCTTGCGGGTTTGTTCGCCGTGAATCTTGTCGAGTAGTGCCTGGTTCATAAATTGTTGTTTGTTACTGGTTTGGTTTGTCGTTCTGACCGTCGAGCAAATCTGGCCGCCATTCGCGCGTGCGCTTCAGCGCCTGTTCGCGCCGCCACTTCTCAATCTCCGCGTGGTTGCCGGAGAGTAGCACGTCGGGGACTTTCATCCCCCGGAACTCCGCCGGGCGCGTGTATTGCGGATACTCCAGCAGCCCGTGGCTGAAGGATTCGTCCGTTGCGCTCTCGTCGTCGCCCAGCACACCTGGCAGCAGGCGCGTCACGCAATCCACGATGACCATCGCCGGCAGCGCGCCGTTCGTCAGGACGTAGTCGCCGATGGACAGCTCGTCATGCGCCAACGCCGTGCGGACGCGTTCGTCGTAGCCTTCGTAGCTGCCGCAAATCAGGAGCAGATGCTCCTGCACGGCCAGCTCGCGCGCGATGGGCTGGGTGAACTTCCGGCCGGCCGGGCCGAGTAGAATCACCCGCGTCGTTGCGGTCTTCAGTTGCTCAACTGCTTCAAAGAGCGGCTCGGGCTTCAACAGCATTCCCGGTCCGCCGCCGAATGGACGGTCGTCCACCGTGCGGTGCCGGTCGTGCGTGTAATCCCGCAGATTATGGATGCGCAGGTCCAGCTTGCCTGCGTCGCGCGCGCGCTTGACGATGCTTTCATCCAGCGGCCCCGCGAACATCCCCGGAAACAAGGTGAGCACATCAATCTTCATGCTCGGTGTCGCGCGGTCCCGGTCGCGCTCCGGCTCCTGCCGGTCAGTCTTCGACGATCTCCACGGCGCAGCGGATGCCGCGTTTGGCCGCACCCACCTGCGTCAGCGCGCGGATGGCCTGAATGGTCGCGCCTTGCTTGCCAATAATCTTGCCCACGTCGGTGGGGTGCAGGCGCAGCTCGAAGAGCGTCTGCCCATTGTGTTCGACGGGCGTGATTGTCACCGCGTCGGGCCGATCCACGAGGCCCTTCACCACAAATTCGAGGAAGGCCTGCATGGCGGGGCTTACTTGGCGGGGGCAGCAGCAGCAGCGGCGCGGCGCGCCTTCCGCATGAAGCTCGCCACGGTGTCGCTGGGCTGCGCGCCCTTGCTGACCCAGTAATCGGCGCGTTCGAGGTTCAGCTTGAAGTTGACGTCCTTCTGGCCGGGCAGGTAAGTGCCGATTTCTTCGATGAACTTGCCGTCGCGGGGACTGCGGCCATCGGCCACCACCACGCGATAGGCCGGCGTGTTGCGCGCGCCGACTCGCTTCAAACGGATTTTGACTGGCATAAAAAAAGGTCTAGTTTCGCCGCCGCAGTGCGCCACTACCGGAACATTTCGCTGCGGTCCTTCTCAAAAAGGAGCGGGAGGTTAGCCATGCGTTTGGCGGCGGCGCAAGAACTGATTTTGGCTTTGGGAACACCGTTGACAGCCAGCGCCGGCGCCCGCTGAATGCGCGGCGCAAACTGAACCCCGCTATCAACGCTCCAATTATGAAACTGACCTCCACCCTGTTCACGCTCGCCACCAGCGCGCTCCTCTCGCTCCCCGCCTTCGCCGCCGATGAAGCGGGTTTCAAACCCATCTTCAACGGCAAGGACCTCACCGGCTGGGACGGCAATCCCAAGCTTTGGTCCGTGAAGGACGGCGCCATCACCGGCATCACCCCGCCCAGCGAGAAGGACCCGAAGAAGGGTGCCATCACGCACAACACCTTCCTCGTGAACAAGGAACTCAACACGAAGGATTTTGAGTTGCGCCTCAGCTATCGCATCGTCAACGGCAACTCCGGCATTCAATATCGCAGCAAGGTGAAGTCCCAAGGCGAGTGGGGTCCGATTGTCGGCGGCTATCAGGCGGACTTCGAGGCTGGCAAGACCTACAGCGGCATCCTCTACGAGGAAGGCGGGCGCGGTATTCTCGCCAAGCGCGGCGAGAAGACCACCGTCAAGGAAGTCGAAGGCAAGACCAAGGTCGAAGTCACCGGGGCCACCGGCAAGTCCGAGGACATTCAGGCCAGCATCAAGAACGAAGACTGGAACGACTACGTGGTCATCGCCAAGGGCAACCACCTCCAGCACTTCATCAACGGCAAGCTGACCGTGGACGTGACTGACGAGGGCGGTGCCAAGGCCGCGAAGGAAGGCGTCCTCGCCCTACAGATCCACGTCGGCCCGCCGATGACGGTTCAGTTCAAGAATCTCCGCCTCAAGGAACTGAAATAGTTCCCGCCCTCCCGCCCCTTCGAGAGCGCGTCGCGAGACGCGCTCTTTTTTTGTCGCCGCTTCTCCGTTACCTTGCGCCCGTGGACATTGCCGCCAACATCGCCAGCCTCCGCGAACGCATCGCCGCCGCCTCTGCCCGCGCGGGGCGCGATCCCGCGTCCGTCACGCTCATGGCCGTGAGTAAGAACCAGCCACCCGACGCCGTCCGCGCCGCGCTGGACGCCGGGCTGATGTGCTTCGGTGAAAACCGCGTGCAGGAGGCGAAGGCAAAAATCCCACTCTGCCCCAACCGCGCGCAGTGGCAGATGATCGGCCATCTCCAATCGAACAAGTGCCGCGACGCCGTCGCGCTGTTCAGCATGATTCAGAGCGTGGACAGCCTCGCGCTGGCGCTGGAGTTGAATCAGCAGTGCGAGAAGGCGGCGAAGACGATGCCCATTCTCCTCGAAGTCAACGTGGCCGGCGAGGGCACCAAATTTGGCTACGGGCCGGCTGCGTTGCTCGCCGAGTTCGGCGAACTCAGCAAACTGCCGCGACTCGAAATTCACGGCTTGATGACCATCGCGCCCTACACGCCGACGCCTGAACGCGTGCGTCCGGTCTTCCACCGCCTGTGCGAACTGAAGGCCGAGTGCGAGCAACTTCTCGGCGCACCGCTGCCGCAGTTGAGCATGGGCATGAGTGGCGACTTCGAGGTCGCCATTGAGGAAGGCGCGACGCTGGTGCGCATCGGCACGGCGCTCTTCGGAGCGCGACCGAGGAGAGCAGAGTCCGTTGCGGAATGAGCTGTGCATCTCAGCCCCCGCACAAGCCACGCGCACTCTTGGCCGTTCCGCTCCGCTGCGCGAAGGGGAGGAATGCGGACGTGACAAGGAGAAGGGCGGGGCGTTTCATGGCACCAGGCACTCGAACTGGAATCATCGCATGAATGGACTTCGCCCCTACCGCCGTGGTTACGCCATCGAGGATTTGCACCGCAGAGGCGGGCCAGACGCAGAGGCGAGACCCATTCCCGATGCCAGTCGTTGGAATGCCAACCGGACGCCACGGTGCGCGCATTCTCCCTTCCTCGGAGGAGGGGAGAAGGTGGCCGCAGGCCGGATGAGGGGTGGGGCCGCCAACGCCGGCGCACGTAACCCCTCACCCCAACCCTCTCCCCTCCTCCCAGGAAGGGAGAGGGAGCCAGAGCGTGTCGTGGTCGCCCAACCCGTGCGCCGAATCACAGTCCGAGTTGGGATGCCCTGCACACCGAGTCGTCTCCGCAGAATCAAGCCGGGCTTCTCTCTGCGTCCGTCCCGCCTTGGCGGTGCCATCTTGGTCTTGTTCCTCACCCTCCTCGCCTTGCCCCTCATCGCGGCAGAGAAGCCCAAACTCCTCCGCGCCGGGGCGGCCACGAGCAATCTCACACCGCCCCTCGGCGGCGGCATCATCGGCGGCTTCCATCCCATTCCGTCCACGCACATCCACGACGAGTTACACGCGCGCTGCCTCGTGCTGGACAACGGCGAGACGCGGCTGGCCATCGTCGTGTGCGACTTGCTCGGCGCGTCGCGCGAAGTCTATGACGAGGCGCGGCGGCTCGTGACGGAGGAGACCGGCCTGCCCGGGCGAACTGCTCATGTCCGCCACGCACACGCATTCCGCGACGAGCGCGCTGGGCATGAGCCTCCTGATCCCGGCGCTCTTCGGCGTCGGCAACTCCGGCTCGCTCGCGGTGGCCATCTTCTTCCTCGTCCTCTTCGGGCTCGGCTGGGGCGCGTTCGACTGCAATAACATGCCCATCCTCTCGCAGATCGTCCGGCCCGAGCTGCGCGCGACCGGCTACGGGTTGATGAACCTCGTGAGCATCAGTTGCGGCGGCTTCGCGGACGTGGCCTTCGGTGCGCTGCGCGATGCCAAGGTTCCGATCAACGTCATCTTCGCCAGCACGGCGATGCTTTCGGTGATTCTCGTCCTGCTGATTCGTCCGAAACCTGAGAGTGGTCGGCCGTGAAGCCCCGGCCCACAGCCATGACACAACTTCCCCAACGCACGTCGCTTGTCATCCAGACCGCCGAGGCCTTGCGCAGGGGCATCGCCGGCGGCGAATGGTCCGGCCATCTG
>SIBB01000130.1 GCA_009695395.1 Pedosphaera sp.
CCTTACCTGAAGAATGTGGGCATCTATCGTTGCCCCGCCGAGCAGACCAATACCATCGCTACCTTCGGCTCCCGCGGGAACAAGCTCACGAGCTTCCTGATGAACGGCGCGGTGTGTGGTTATGGCGCGATAGGGGGCAGCTCCTACCGGACCACGCAGTTCCGACCCGACGACATCATCTTCTGGCAGGCGTTGGAAACGAATCCCGGAGATTGGAACGACGGCTCGAGCAGCCCGGCGGAAGGCGTCACCAAGTTGCACAACTTGGGCACCACCGTGGGCGTAGTAGACGGGCACGTTGAGTATATGAAGACCGAAGCCTTCTACACGGAGGCCGGGTTGGCCACCAAGAACCGGCTCTTTTGCAATCCACTGTCTGCGAACGGGCGCTGACCCACACGAACGCACATGAAACATCCGAAGCAACTCGGTTTCGCAATGGTTTTGACCCTCAGCCTGGGTCTCGCAACGACGGCTGTTGGCTGTCGCCAGAAGGCGTCGGGCGGAGCCGCTAGCACCGAGCTGGATAAAGCCGAACGTGTTCTGGCCACCGCCCCGGCCACGCCCGCTCCCTCTCCTGGTGGCCCGCCGACGGAACCCGCGCCCGCCCAGCAGATGAAGCAAGCGGTGGAGGCTTACAAAGGCGGCAAGCTCGAGGATGCGGTCACGCGGCTGCAAGCCTTGCGGGCCACGACGTCCATGACGCCGCAGCAACGCATGGCCTTGAACGACGCCATGGCCGCCGTCATGGCTGACATCTACGCCCTCGCGGCCAAAGGCGATGCCCGTGCCATCCAAGCGGTCAAGCAATACGAGAAGTTGCAAACCCAGAAGCGTTAGCCCCGCCACACTTCCCAGCCCCATCGTTCATCAACATCAAGTCCACCACATGACTCCGCCCCCTCAACGACGGGCCAGACGTGTTTGGTGAAGGAGAAAAAGTCCGCTGGGCATGGCCTTACCTTTATCGGTGTCCATCCGTGGTTGTCGAATTCCCAATTCGGAGTTCAGCCTCCGCCTGCCTTCGCCGCCCGACGCTGCGCGGTCGTCTCCGCTCACTTCGTAATGATGGGGGCGGGGGCCGGCGCGAGGGGTGTTTGCAGGGCGCCGGCGGGGGCGGTCGCGTTGAGCTGGATGAGTATCTCTTCGGTGAGGTCGGGCAGGGTAGCGTTGAAGAGGACGATGGGCGTGCCTACAGCGCTCTCCGCGGCACTATCCAAGACGGCGCCAAAGCCCGCTGTCCTAGCCTTCTTATTCAGGACCTCCCGAATCTCAGCGACGATCTTGTCCCGGAGATTGCGCTGCTGTTCGGCAAGCTGGGCGCGGGCGCTGCGGTCGAACTGGCCGACGCTCTGCTCGATTTCCTGCAGTTCGCGGAGCTTGCCCGCCGCCAATTGCTTGCGCTTGTCCCGCTCCTCGATGGATACGGCCGAATCGGTTGAGCTTTCGATGAGCTTCTTGTAATCAGCCTGGGCCTTTTCGGCATCCGTGACCATGTCCTTCCGTTTCTTGTCCAACTCGGCGGCGCGATCCTTGAGGTTGAGGTCGGCCTGCTTGGTCTTCCAGTAGCCGTCGAAGACTTTCTTGAGGTCCACGACGGCGATCGTGCCGGGGGCGGGGACGGCGGCGGCTTGGGTTGCGGGGGCGCAGGCCAGGCCGAAGGCCAGAAGGAGGAGGGCGGAGGAGCGTTTCATAGAATGGGAGGATTAAGAGCAGGAACCGGAGATGTGGATCGGAGGCAATGCAAGTTTCGTAATCTTACTCGTAATCCCGGTCTCCGGCACAGCTCAGAAGTCGCGGGTGAAGCCTACGTCGAAGTTGAACCGCCCGCTCTTGTTCTGGTTGCGGTCGGAGGTGATGGGGATGCCGTAGTCCAGCCGCAGCGGCCCGAGGTTCGGGATGTTGAGGCGGAAGCCGAACCCGACGTTGTCCTGATACATGGTCTCGCCCTTTGCGATGTTCGGGTTGAAGCTGAATGAGCTGCTGTAAACATTGCCAATGTCGTAGAACATCGCGAAGCGCAGCCGTTCAATCAGAGGGATGGTGTATTCCACGGAGCCCATCCAGTAGGTGTTGCCGCCGAAGGGCTCGTTCAGCGAGTCGCGCGGGGAAACGTCCGCGAAGCGGTAGCCGCGCAGCGAACGCGGACCGCCGAGGAAGTAGCGGTTGAAGAGCGTGACGCGGTCACCGCTGAAGCCTTGCACGGCACCGAAGCGGCCGAGCAGCTCCCACGTCTGGCCCTGCCAGAAGCCGGGGAAGTATTGGGAGCCGCGCAGCTCCATCTTGTAGAAATCCGACTCACCTCCGAAGGGACCGCCCGCGAACTCGGTGGCCAGTTCCACACGATGGCCGCCGCTGGGGATCATCCCGCCCGTGCGGGTGTCGTAGGTGATGCTGGCGCCAATCTTTGAGACAATTTGCGTGCCGGCTTCCGACTCCAACTCCGGCGACGCGGCCGGGTCCACGTTCTTGATGCCGACATCCTCGACCGTGTAGCTCACGTTGCCGCGGAAGAAATCCGTCCACAATGCGCGCTCCAGGCTGAGGCGCATACCGCTCTGGACCTCGTCGTAGAGGGAGCTTTGGAAGCTCGTGTTGCGGTGATAAAGGTCCACGCCGAACGCGAGTTTGCGGTCGAGAAGCCACGGCTCCACAAAGCTCAAGAGATAGTCCTGCCGGCGCGAGCCGTAGCTGGCTTTGAGGCGCATCTTCTGTCCGCCGCCGGTGAACCACGGCGGGTTGAACAGATCGAAGTTGCCCTGGCTCACCTCGAGGAATCCCACCACGCTCTCCACCGAGCTGAAGCCCGCGCCCAGCGACATGTTGCCGGTGTTCTTCTCCTCCACGTTTACCACGAGGTTCTTGCGGTTGGGCACATCGGTCGGCTCCGGCTGCGCGTCCACCTTCTCGAAGTAATTCAAGTTCTCCAGGCGCTGCTTAGAGAGCTTCACGCGCACCATGTCGAAGGTCTCGCCGGGCGAGATGGCCAACTCGCGGCGGAGCACCTTATCCTTCGTCTTCACGTTGCCCTTGATCTCGATCTTCTCGACGAAGGACTTGTCCCGCTCCTCCACCTGATAGGTCACGTCCATGTTGCCCGTCTCGGTGTTGGGCGTGCGCACGGCGTTGATGCGGGCGTCAATGAACCCCTTGGTCCCGTAAAAGTCGCGCAGCGTCTCGACATCCTTGCGCTGCCCAGCGGGCGTGAAGGTCTTGCCCGAGGACATCCGGATGTCCTTCTCCAGCTCCGCGCTGGGGAAGAGGCTGCTCCCCTTCACCGCGACCACGCCGACCTTGTAGGGCTTGCCCTCGAAGAGCTGAAACTTGATCACCAGCCGGTCCGGCTGGGGATACTCGAGCACCACATCCTTGATCTCAAAGTCTAGGTAGCCCTTGTTCCGGTAGAACTCCGCGAGCCGCTCCTTGTCGTCCTCGAACTGCTCGTCCTTGAACTTGTCCGTGCCGGTGAGCCACGAGAAAAACCACTTCTCCTTCGTCTTGAGCTGCTTCGCCAATTCCTTCTCCGTGAAGGCCGCCGCGCCAGCGAACTGGATGTCCACAATCTTCACCTTCGGCGCCTCGGTGACCTCGAAGGTGACGGTGCCGCGTCCGGCGTTCTCGTTGATGCTAATTTTGTATTCCGCCTTGGTGCGCTGGTAGCCGGCCTTCTGGTAGCGGGTTTGGATTTTCTGCGCGTCGGTGAAAAGCTTCCGTTCGTCCAGCGGTTGGCCGATCTTCGACGTGATTTCCTTCTGGAGCTTGATCGCGCTGAACTTCGTGTTGCCCGTGAACTTCACATCGGTGAGCAAGGGCTTCCCCTGCACCACGTAAATCAGCCGCACCCCGCCGTCCACGCGCTCCTCGGCCACGCGGATGTTGTAGAAGTAACCCGTGTTGTAGAGGTTTCGCACGTCATCATCCACGCTGGTCTTCACCAGCGAGTCGCCGACCTTCACGCGGATGTTGGCGCGGATCAGTTCGTCGCTCGCGGCAGCGGGGCCGACGTGGCGGACCGCGATTTGCTGCACGCGCTGCGGCGCGACCTGCGCCTGTGAAAGCGGCACCCAGTGGATGAGCAGTGCGAGAAGGACGCAATAACGGCGGAGCAAGGGTTTCATGATTTGGTCAGCTCAGAGGCGCAGTTAAACCACAGCCCCATGCGGTTGAACACAGTTTTTTCATCCCGGTTGATGCGTGAGCGCGTCTCGTTTTGGCAAGCGCGCGGCGGCAGCGTGTCGGGCCGCAGGCCGGTAAGCAGGGATGATCTCGACGGATTGCAAACGGCTTGATGGCAGTAGGCGCGGGCGAACCGTAGCTGGCGAGTTCAGGACGGAAGTCATCCGCCATGATTCGCGGCGTCGGGCATGACCGCTGGCTGCACTGGCAACGGAGCCTTGGGCGGGTCAATCGATACCAATGCAGGCCGAAGCATCTGGCCTTGGAAGGTGTAGCCGGTGGCGACGGCCTCGAAAACCTTCGCGTCATCGGGAATGTCCTTCCGCCCGTCCGCCGTCTGGTGCTGCCCCGGCTCGAACCCATCTCCCGCTGCAGGCGCGAAAGCCACGAGGCCGACGCGACGCGCGGCGTCGCGGCAGGCGTTCTGGAAGTGCGCGAGCTGGTCAATGAGGTTCTGCTGGCCGGACTGTTTCGCGGCGCAATGGAGCGCATAGACGTGATCCAGCACGCGCACGAGCACTTGCAGCCAGTCGGTCTCAGCGCGCTTGAGCTTCTCGACCTCGAGCCGGAGCGTGGCCTTCTCGGAGTCGTTCGCCTTCTTCATGAAGTCGGCGAAGCGCAGCGCCTCCTGCGACATCTCCTCGGAAACCTGCTTTGCGGACTCGATGGCCTTGGCGTTGTGCTCCTGCACGTTCTGCCATTGCGCGGTGGCGATGGTGATTTGCGTGGCGATCTTCTCGAGGTTCTTAATCTGGCCGGCGGCGGACTGGAGCTTCTCGAGCTCGTCGAGTTGGGTGGCGTTCTGCGCGTCGGTGGAGAACGGGTAGATGGCAACCCAAGCGGCGGCTCCGACAGCGGCCAAGGCCGAGACCGCCACCCAAATACTGATGGGGTGCGGGCTTTGCTCCACCACCAGCCATGCGCCGTAATCCAGCACCGCCGCGCTGCCAATGCACACGACGAGCGAAAGGGACGGCCACCGGGCCAGACGTGTCTCGGGACGTTCACTCATGGCGGCGGAGGGTAGGGTGAAAGCTCAAAGTTCAAAGTTCAAAGTTCAAAGGCAGGTCAGCGGAGAAGCCGCACTCCATAGCGGGCTTGGCCTTCCACGCTACCTGGCTAGACTACGCTCGCATGGCTGAACCAACCCAACCCGCGCCGACCCTCGCCGAGGAATTCCTCGTGGAGTTCCGCGCCTTCTGGGCGTGGCTGCCGGACAAGCCGCTGTTCTTCACCCTGCTCGGCGCGTGGGCGGGGCTGTTCCACTTCCTCGGCCACTGCTCGTTCAACTTCACCGACCAACCCTCGCTCTTCGCCTGGATGTGGGGCGCGTGGAGCGCGGAGGCGCTGGAGGCGGAACACGGCAAGCTCGTGCCTGTCGTCGTCCTGATTTTGCTCTGGCTGCGACGCAACGAACTGCTCGCCACACCCACCCGGCGTTGGCTGCCCGCGCTGGGCGGCGTCGCGCTCGCCCTCGTGCTGCACGTCATCGCCTTCACTGTGCAACAGCCGCGCGTCTCGATGGTGGCCCTGGCGGGCGGGGTTTGGTGCTTCGTCGGCCTCGTGTGGGGACCGGGCTGGTTGCGGAAAACGTTCTTCCCATTCCTGCTGCTGGGCTTCTGCGTGCCGCTGGAGGGGTTGGGCGAAGGGCTCTTGTTCCAACTGCGCCTGCTTGTGACGCAGCTCTCCGTGGGCATCGGCCACAACCTCCTCGGCCTCGACGTGCTGCGCGATGGCACGGCCATCTTCAACACCGCGCGCACCTTCAACTACGACGTCGCTCCCGCGTGCAGCGGCATCCGCAGCCTCACCTCGCTGCTGGCGGTGACGACGATCTACGGCTACGTCGCGTTCCGCGCGCCGTGGAAGCGGGCGGTGATGATGGCGCTGGCCGCGCCGTTGGCCGTGGCGGGCAACGTGGCGCGCATCACGACGGTCATCATCCTCGCCGAAGCCTTCGGTCACAAAGCCGGCGCAGCGGCGGAGACGAATCTTGGCTACGTCACCTTCGCCGTGGCTATCGGGTTAATGTTTCTGGCGGGCTGGCTGATGCGGGAGAAGGCAGCCCCGCCCGTGACCCTCGGTAGGGCCGAGCGGCCGGTCGGCCAGCCGACCCCGCCGCTGGTTGGCCCAGCGCTCATCGCCGCGCTGCTCCTCATGGCCTTGGCTGGCGGCGTGATTTACCAACTCCAGACGCGGCAAACCCTCGGTCGCCCCGGCGTGCTGGCTGAGCCACAGGCCGATTCCCCGCGTTGGCGCATTCCACTGCCAGAGCAAGTCGCCGGGATGACCTCGCAGGAAGTGCCAGCGGCGGAAGTGGAGTTAAGCGCGCTCCCCGCTGACACCTCCATCGGCAAACGCCTCTACACCGCGACCAACGGCCCGCCGCTCTTGCTGCAAGTCGTGCTGATGGGCCGCGACCGCACGAGCATCCACCAGCCCCAATACTGCCTCACCGGTCAGGGCTGGCTCATCGAGAAGACCGAGGAAGTGCGGCTGCCCCTCGCGCAGCAGCCGCCGCACGAGGTGCCCGCGCTCAAGCTCACCGCCAGCAAAGTCTTTACCACCGCCGACGGTCAGCGCGTCCCCGTGCGCGCTATCTACGTGTATTGGTTCGTGGCCGACGGCGCGCTCACGGCGCACCGCTCCCAGCGGCTGCGCTGGATGGCGGAGGAGCTGTTGAAGACTGGCACCCTGCAACGCTGGGCCTACGTGGCCTGCTTCGCCCAGTGCGCGCCCGGCGACGAGGACCAGACCTTCGCCCGCGTGAAGGAGTTCGTCGCCGCAGCGGTGCCGGAGTTTCAACGCTCCCCCGCACCGCGCTAACTTCAAATCGCGAAGTCGCTATACTCCGGCTTCACCAACTCGGTGGGCGGATACAGCATGCCCGCGGCGACGGTTGCGTTCGTGCCCTGTTCGATGAGGATGAACGAACCGGTCAGGCGGTTGCTGCTGTAGGCATCGAACACGAGCGGCTTCGCGGTGCGGATGCGGACTTCGCCGATGTCATTCAACCCCAGCTCCGCCGGATTCGGCTCGGGGTCGAAGGTTTTGATGTTGATGCGGCTGTCGAGGTGCGTGACCACGGCCTGCACGGTCTGCGTCGCGTGCTTGAGGAAGTATTTTTTGCCGCCCTGGAGCGGGCGCGAGTTCATCCAGCAGACGCGTCCAGTCAGCTCGCTGGCCATGCCCGGCAGATGGTCCAGGCCGATGAGCATGTCGCCCCGGCTCACGTCCAGATCGTGCTCCAGCACCAGCGTGACCGACTGCGGGCAGAACGCCTCCGCCAGCGGGCCGTCGTAGGTCCAGATTTCCTTCACGGTGCTCTTCGTGCCGCTGGGCAGGACCATCACCTTCTGCCCGACCTTCACGATGCCGCCGGCGAGTTGCCCGCTGAGACCGCGGAAGTCGTGCAGGGTTTTGTCGGTCGGATTGTTCGGGCGGTTCACCCACTGCACGGGGAAACGCAGGCCGGTGAGGCTCCAGTCGCTCGCGATGTGGACCGTCTCCAGATGCGCGAGCAACGAAGGGCCGCCATACCACGGCGTGTGCTTCGACGGCTCGACGACGTTGTCGCCATTGAGCGCGCTGAGGGGGATGAACTTTACGTCCTTGAACGCGTCGAGCTTGGGCAGGAAGCCCTCGATTTCGTCGCGAATCTCGGTGAAGCGCGCCTCGCTCCAGTCCACGAGGTCCATCTTGTTCACCGCGATGACGAGGTGCGGAATGCCGAGCAACGCCGCGAGGTAAGTGTGCCGCCGCGTCTGCTCGATGACCCCGAGCCGCGCGTCCACGAGGACGATGGAGAGATTCGCGGTGCTCGCGCCCGTGACCATGTTGCGCGTGTATTGCACGTGCCCCGGCGTGTCCGCGACGATGAACTTGCGCTTGGGCGTGGCGAAGTAGCGGTAGGCCACGTCAATCGTGATGCCCTGTTCGCGTTCGGCGCGCAGGCCGTCGGTGAGGTTGGCGAGGTTCACCTGCCCGCCGCCGGTGATGTCCGCGCTGCGCTCGAGCGCCTCCATCTGGTCTTCCATGATGGACTTCGAGTCGTAGAGCAGCCGGCCGATGAGCGTGGACTTGCCGTCGTCCACGGAGCCGCAGGTGTTGAAGCGGAGGAGTTCGATAGGATGGGTGTGGGGCATGGAGTAGGAAAGTTAGTTAATGCTAAACAATACAGCGCGAATCAAACGGACAAATGCTTCTTCACCACCGCCATCGTCTCACGCTGGCGTCGCTCCACGAACTCGCGCGCCTTCGCAGCCTTCGCCTTCGCGGCAGCCGGGTCCTTCGCCATCGCGAGCACGGCGGGGACGAGCTTTGCGCGCTCCTCCTCCTTGTCGAAATCGAAGAGCCAATCGCCGAGGCCGATGTCGCGCCACATGATTCCCTTGCTCGTCTGCTCAGCCCAACGGCAGACGATGGCGGGAATGCCGTTGCCCACGCACATGATGGGCGAGTGCATTTCGTTGCCGAAGAGGCC
>SIBB01000131.1 GCA_009695395.1 Pedosphaera sp.
GCCGCCTCCTCCCCCCCGACGAGGAGACCCGCGTGAAGAAGATGATTTACGACCGCTTCCCCGGAACGAAGCTCGACGAGGAGTCATGAGGAGGAAGGACTTTATTAGGCGAGCAAGAAGGCAGGAGAAAGACCTGTGTTTTTACGCCGTCCCCGCGCCGCTCCCTCCTAATTTCCTGCTCTCCTTATAAATCCCCCATGCCCCCGCTCATCCTCGTCACCCCTTGCCAGCAGGCCGCCGGCGTCGAGTTTGCCGACTCCTCGATCAGTCTCTCGAACCGCTACACGCGAGCCATCAACGACGCCGGCGGGATGCCCCTCGTCCTCCCCGTCACCGCCACGCGCGACCAAATCGCCGAACTCGTCCGCCGTGCTGACGGCGTGCTGCTCACCGGCGGCGAGGACATCGAACTCAAACACTACGCACCCGACACGCCACCTGAATTGGCCGCGAAGCTCGGAGAAGTGGAACCCGCGCGCGACGCATTGGAGTTCGCTCTCGTGGAGGAAATCTTCCGCCAGCGCAAACCGCTCCTCTGCATCTGCCGCGGCCATCAAATGCTCAACGTCGCCCTCGGCGGCACCCTCATCGTGGACATCCCCACGCAACTCCCCGGCGCGCTCGCGCACAAGCAAGTCGAGCGCAAGTTCGATTTGGTCCACCACGTCACTCTCGCCTCCGACTCCCAACTCGCCGCCCTCTTCGCCACCACGCAGACCGGCACGAACAGCACGCACCACCAAGCCGTCGCCCGCCTCGCCGACGCCCTCCGCGTCACCGGCACCACCACCGACGGCGTCATCGAAGCGATGGAACTGAAAGATCCGTCGCACCTCCCCTTCCTCCAATCCGTCCAGTTCCACCCCGAGCGCCTCTACGACCGCTACCCGCACTTCGCCCACCTCTTCCGCGCTTTCATCCAAGCCAGCGTCAGCAAGTGACCCGTGCTCTACTTCGACCACAACGCCACGACATCGCTCCACCCCGCCGCACGCGATGCTTGGCTGGCCGCGACCGAGCGCTTCATCGGCAACCCCTCCAGCCTCCACCGCCTCGGTGCCCGTGCCGACGCCGCCCTGAGTGAAGCCCGTCAAAAACTCGCTGCCCTCCTCGGCTGCGAAGCCCTCGACCTCGTCTTCACCTCCGGCGCGACCGAGTCCGCCAGCACCGTCTTCCAACACGCCGCGCGCACGCTTCCGCCCGACGCCGAAGTCTGGCTCTCCGCCATTGAGCACCCCTGCGTGACCGAAGCCGCCCGCCACCACTTCCCCAAACGCCACCGCCTCATCCCCGTCACCCGCGACGGCGTGGTGGATTTGAATTGGCTCACGAAGAAACTGAAACGCAGCCGCCCAGGCCTGCTCGCCGTGATGGCTGCGAACAACGAAACCGGCGTTGTCCAACCCTGGAATGAGGCACACAAACTCTGCCGAGAACGGGAAGTGCCGTTCTTCTGCGATGCAGTGCAGTGGATTGGCAAACTCTGTGCATACGGCATTGGCGAATGCGATTTTGCGAGCGGCAGCGGGCACAAATTTGGCGGGCCACGCGGCGTGGGTTTTCTCAAGTGCCCAGCAAAAGGCCGCGTGACAGCTCTCTTGCGCGGCGGGTCTCAGGAAGAGGCCCGCCGGGCTGGAACGGAGAATGTGGCTGGTGTGCTTGCCATGGTGGCCGCGCTCCAAGTGCGGGAAGGCGACATGAACTTTGGAAGCCAATCGTCTTCTTCGGCCCTCATGCGCAAGTCTGGCATGCAAAAGGCCTTCATCGACCGTTTGCTCTGTGAACTGCCCGGCACGGAAATCGTTGGAGCCAAGTTTTCCCGATTGTGGAATACTATTTCCATTCTGATGCCTGCGGTGGACTGCCGCACCCGCTGGGTCGTGAAGCTCGACAAGCTCGGCGTCGCCGTCTCCACCGGCTCCGCGTGCGCCAGCGGCAAAGAAGAACCCAGCCCCGTCCTCACCGCGATGGGCTACACCCCCGCCGAAGCCGCCCGCGCCCTCCGCTTCAGCGCCGGCTGGGAAACCACGGCCGCCGACTGGCAGTTACTCCTCGCCGCATTGCAGCAAGCGCACCGCGAGATGCGCCCCATGTAGGTCAGGCTGAACGCCTGCCCTACATCGCTGGCACTCCGCTTCTCCCCACTGCAACGCGGGTCGGAGCCCGGCGCTCCGAACTGATTTCCTTCGTGCCCCTTCGCCCTCCTTCATGCTCTCCTCCCACCGTGACTGACGAGCCCATCATTGACCTGCACAGCGACACCTACTTCATGGGTGAAGCCCTCCGCCTCGCCGCCCGCGCCTACGAAGCCGAGGAAGTCCCCGTCGGCGCCGTCGTTGTGCGGAACGGCCGCATCATCGCCCGCGCGTTCAATCAAGTAGAGCTGCTCAAAGACGCCACCGCCCACGCCGAGATGATCGCCATCACACAGGCCGAGGAAGCCGTCGGCGACTGGCGGCTGAACGACTGCACGCTCTACGTCACGAAGGAGCCGTGCCCCATGTGCGCTGGCGCGATTGTCCATGTCCGCTTCCCGCGCGTCGTGTTCGGCGTCGGGGATGCGAAAGGCGGCGCGGCGGGCGGCGCGTTGAACCTCCTGCAATTCCCCGGCCTCAACCACCAGTGCGACATCACGCGCGGCGTCCGCGAAGAAGAGTGCCGCGCCATGCTCCTGAGTTTCTTCTCCGAACGCCGCGCCGCGAACGAGCGTGAAAAGAAAGCACTTCCCCCGGTAGCCTAGCCGCGTGCCCCCCGCCGAACCTAACCAAGACCCAGCGCCCGCGATTGACCGCGCGCGGCTAGAACGCGCCCTGGCAAAAGCCCGCGCCGCCCTGCTCGCCGAGCGCGGCCCGCACGGCCACTGGGAAGGCGAGCTGTCCAGCAGCGCTCTGTCCACGGCCACCGCAGTCACCGCACTCGAACTGTGGCAACGCCACGCTAAGCCCGAGCCGCAATCCCCAATCCCCAATCCCCAATCCGCAATCACCTCGGGTCTCCAATGGCTCGCCGAACATCAGAACCCCGACGGCGGCTGGGGCGACACCGTCCTGAGCTTCTCGAACATCAGCACGACCGCGCTGGGCTGGGCGGCGTTCGGCGCGGTGCCCGGCGCGGAAGCGAATTGGCCGCAGACGGTGCAGCGGGCCGAGGCATGGCTGGCGGAGCACTCTTCGGCGGAGGGTCAAGAAGACCAATCGAACGCCCAACCGAAAGCCCAATTCGCAATTCGCAATTCGCAATTCGCAATTGATTCCCTCATTTCCGCCATCATCGCCCGCTACGGCAAAGACCGCACCTTCTCCGTCCCCATCCTCACGATGTGCGCGCTGGCCGGGCGTTTGGGCGAGGGCAAGGCGGCTTGGCGACGCGTCATCCAGCTTCCGTTCGAGCTGGCCGCGTTGCCGCACAAGTTCTTCGCCGCGCTGCGCCTGCCGGTCGTGAGCTACGCGTTGCCCGCGCTCATCGCAATCGGGCAAGTGCGGCATCACCACCTGCCCACGCGCAACCCGCTCACGCGCCTGCTACGCGACCGCGCGCGCGCCAAGACACTGCGCGTGCTGGAGCGCATCCAACCGCCCGGCGGCGGCTTTCTCGAAGCCACGCCTCTGACTAGCTTCGTCACCATGAGCCTCGCGGGCAGCGGGCAGGCAGACCATCCCGTCGCGCACCGCGGCGTGGAGTTCCTGCTCAAGTCCATGCGCCCCGACGGCAGTTGGCCGATTGATACGAATCTCGCGACGTGGGTGACGACGCTCGCCGTCAACGCGCTTGGCCCGAGCATCCACGAGGTGATGAGCGCCGAGGAGCGTGGACGCATCCTCGACTGGCTGCTCGCCCAGCAATACCGCACGGTGCATCCCTACACCAACGCCGCCCCCGGCGGCTGGGCGTGGACCGACCTCCCCGGCGGCGTGCCCGACGCAGACGACACGGCGGGCGCGCTGCTGGCACTGAAGCAACTCGACGACAGAAGCCCCCGCGTGCGCGAGGCAGCCATCGCGGGTGTGAAGTGGCTGCTAGACCTGCAAAACCGCGACGGCGGCATCCCGACCTTCTGCCGCGGCTGGACGAACCTGCCCTTCGACCGCAGCAGCCCGGACATCACGGCGCACGCGCTGCGGGCGTGGTTCGCTTGGCAGCGAGAACTCCCGACCACGACCCTCTCACAAACAAATTCGGCGAGCGTCAAAGCGTTGCGTTTCTTGAAGACGGCGCAGCATGAAGACGGAACATGGTTGCCGCTCTGGTTCGGCAACCAGTCCGAGAGTGACGACGGAAACCCGACTTATGGAACGACTCAGGTGCAGCGAGCTTTCGCTGATTTGCACGCGAAGGACCACTCGCACGCAGACAGTCCGGGCTTGATGTGGCTTCTCTCGGTTCAAAGGACAGATGGTTCGTGGAGCGGCGGTGTTAAAGGCGGCTCTTCGGTTGAGGAAACCTCACTGGCGACAGGAACACTGGCTCTCTTCTCGAAGCAGACAGGTGAATCAGCCAACTCAATTCGCCACGCCACTGATTGGCTTCTCCGCCGCATCGAGAACGACACCTGGACCCAGCCCGCGCCCATCGGCTTCTACTTCGCCAAGTTGTGGTATTACGAGCGGCTATATCCAATGGTCTTCACCGTCGCCGCGCTGGAAGCCGTCGCACGGCTGGAGCAGACGGAGAAGTAGGTGCGTCCCGTTCGCCCGCGCCGGAGGTGCGAATGAAGGTAGCCGGTGGAAAGACTCGCGGAGCGAGACGCCCCCACCGGAAACCGATGAAGCGTCCCTTAAAACACGGTTCATGCGGCCCTTCGGGGCGCTGGCAAAATCTTCCATCAGCTCCGGTGGGTGCACCGCTCCCGTTGGTTACGGTTTCCCACCGGCTACCTTCTTCGGCCCTTGCCGGGGGGCTGCGCACCCTGCCCTACTTCAACTTCTCCACCACCTTGCGCGCGACGGCGTGGAGGATGCCGCGTTCGCTGGCGTGGCTTTCGGTGAAGGTGACGAGCACGAACTTGCGGCCGTCTGCCAGTTCCACATACGCACAGTCGTGGCGGGTTTGGCTGGTCCAGCCGGCCTTGGACCAGAGCTTCGCGCCCGTGGGCAGAGCGGAGCCGGTGAATGTGCCTTGGGCGTCGGGGTCGGGATCTTTCATCGGTAAGTCCCGTTTCAGCAGCGCCATCATCTCGCCGCTGCGCTTGGTGGAGACGCACTTGCTGGTGGCGATTTCCGTCATGAGCCGGGCGGTGTCGTCGGTGGCGAGGAAGTTGCGCTTCGGCTCGAAGGCTTTGATGGCTTGCGACTCGCGCCCGTAGGGGCCTTCGCACCACGGCTTCTTGTGCGCGACGACGTTCCGGTAACCCAGCCCGGCGAAGTAGCGGTTCACGGCGTTGCGCTTGTCGAACCACTCCTTGATCTCCGCTTCGGACAGCTCCGGCCCGCTGGTCGTGCCGGTGAGCACGTCGAGGACGTAGTGCGTCGCCTCGTTGTAGCTGTGGACGATCATGTCGCTCATCGCGCGGCGCAGCTCGGGCGTGTCGGTGAGCTTGGCGTCCTCCAGCCAGCGGTGCGCGGCGGCGAGGTAGAAGAGCTTGATGACGCTGGCCGGGTAAATCTGCTCGGCGCCGCGATGGCTGCCGTGCGCGGGCTTCGCCGGGTCGCGCAGGTCCACGAGCGTGACGGCGATCTGGCTGGGCTGAAGTTTTGGAAACTGCTTGCGTGCCTCAGCGACTGCGAGGTCCACGACAGTCTGCAAGCGCGGCGAAGGCTCGGAAAAGTCGGCGGTGATTTGAGCAGACACGAGCGGCACGGGTGAAAGGAGTAACATGGCGGCGGCGAAAAGTTGAGCGCGGAACAACGGATTCATGATGTGAAGTAGAGCCGATGAAACCTGTCAAGGCAACGGCACTGCGGCGCAGTTGACCAAGCACGAACCGGCCGCAGCTCAAACTGGAATTGGCTGGCTCAGGCCCCCACCGCCGCACCGCGCACGCGCGCGATGATGGGGGGAAGCTTCTCCAGCAGGCAGTCCACTTCCTCGCCCGTGTTGTAAATGCCCAGGCTGAAGCGCACGGAACTCTTCGCGCGCGCCGGGGTGAGGCCCATCGCCGTCAGCACATGGCTGGGCGCGAGGGAGCCGGTCGTGCAGGCGGAGCCGCTGGAGACGCAGATACCTTCCCGGTCCAGCAGCAGCAAAATCGCCTCAGCCTCGCAACCGGCGAAGGCCAGGTTGCTCGTATTGGGGAGCCGCGCGTCGCGTCCACCGTTGCGGCTCGTGTCGGGAATAGTCGCGAGGATCGTCTGCTCCAGCCGGTCACGCAGCGCGCGGATGCGCGTGTCCTCGTCGTGGATCGAGGACAGCGCCAGCTCGGCGGCGCGCCCAAACCCGACGATATAGGGCACATTCTCCGTGCCGCCGCGCCTACCTTTCTCCTGCCCGCCGCCGAGGAGATACCCATGATACGGAGCGGTGTAGCGGCAGTAGAGCAGGCCCACGCCCTTCGGGGCGTGCAGCTTGTGCGCAGAGAGCGAGAGGAAGTCCACGCCCAACTCGTCCACGTCCACCTTGAGCTTGCCGGGCACTTGCACGGCGTCGGTGTGGTAGAGCACGCCCTTGCTGCGGCAGATGGCGGCGATTTCCTCCAGCGGGAAAAGGACGCCTGTCTCGTTGTTCGCCCACATGACGGAGACGATGGCAGTGTCGGGCCGGATGGATTTTTCCAACAGATGCAAATCCAGCGAGCCGTCGGATTCCACGGGCAGGAATGTAACGTCATGGCCTCGCCGCTTGAGGAACTCGCAATACTTGATGTTCGCCGAGTGCTCGACCGCCGTGGTGAGCACATGGCGCTTGCCCGGCTGCGTCACGAGCGCGCTGTGGATCGCGGTGTTGCTGGACTCCGTGCCACAGCTTGTGAAGACGATCTCGCGCGGGTCCGCACCGATGAGCGCGGCAACCTGCTCGCGGGCGAGATCCAAGTCTTTCACCACCTGATTGCCGAAGGAGTAAGCGCTGGAGGCATTGCCCCACAGGTCCGTGAAGAAGGGCATCATCGCCGCCACAACCTCCGGCGCGACCCGCGTGGTGGCGTTGTTGTCGAAGTAGTAAATCCGTCGTTCGCTCATCGGGATTGCCAGCCAGCGGCCAGCGGGAGGGCGAGTCTAGGAATGAAGCCTCAAAGCGCAAGGGTGGATTCCGCAGCGCGTCCGGCTCACAGCCGGAGCTTCAACAGGCCGACTTCCAAGGCGAGCGCCTCCTGCACGTTGGTGCGGAGCAGGCGCTGCGTCTGCTCAATCACCCGGAGGTTTTCAAGTGCCTCAGCAGCACTGACGCGCGCGCCCACGGTCTCCGCCGCGCTGCGCAACTCGGGGAACGCCGCCAGTTCCGCGTCCGCGCCCAACTTGCCCAGCCACAGATCGCGCAGCCACCAGTGGAGCGTCAGCAGCAACTCGCCGCGCTGGCGGCGGTATTCAGCCTCGATGGCGGCGTCCAACTCCTCCTCCCACTTCTCCTGCAACTTCGGGTCGGCATCCGCGTAACGCTGGAGCGGCGAGCGGGCGGTCAGCGTCTCTTTGATTTCGTCTTTCAATACGGCAAGACGGGCGAGCAACTGACCGAGCACTCGGTAACGACCAAGCAAGCTCTGCTTCGGCTCCGTGAGCTGCGCGCCAAAGTCCCGCAACCAGGCGACGTGTTCAGGCGCAAACTTCCGACCACCGCCGCCGCCCGCGAAGTTCAACCGAAGGCAGCGCGAGAGGGTCGTCTCCAGCAATTGCTGTGGCTCGGCGGTGAGCAGGATGAGGATGCTGCGCGCCGGCGGCTCCTCCAGCGTCTTAAGAAACGCGTTCGCAGCCTGAGTGTTCAGCCGGTCTGCTGCGACGATGACGGCGACTTTCCACTCGGCCTCGGCGGGCTTGAGGTTGACCGTGTGAATCAACTCGCGGATTTGGTCCACGCTGATTTGCCGCGACTTCATCTCGGGCCGTATCCATTGCACGTCGGCGTGGTTGGCGTGATCAATCTTCCGGCAAGCGAGGCACACGTCGCAGGAGTCCATCGCAACGCTGCCCGCGCGGCGCGGCTTCTGGCAGTTCAACGTCTTGGCCAGGGTGCGCGCCATCCCTTCGAGCTCGTCAAGGTCGTCGCCCGTGAACAGATACGCGTGCGCGAGCCGCCCGCGCTCGAGGCTGCGCTGGAGCAGTGCGACCGTCTGCTGCTGGGTTGGAAAATCCGCGAACGCCATTCCAGATTCGACTGCGGCACGCGCGATTTGGCGAGGTGAAAGTCGGGGCGTGCGGAAATCCACTTCCTGCCGGAGTGCTGGCCGATACACTCGCGACATGACTCGTCGCCTCACAATTGCCGCCGTTGGACTCACCTTCTTCGTCTCCGTGCCTCTCCTGCCCGCACAGGACGGCACGTTCAAACGCACTGAGGACATCATCTACGGGCGCAAGTTCGGCGTGGCGCTGACGCTGGATGTCTTCCAGCCCGCAAAGACGAACAACGGGTGCGCGGTGATCTACATGGTGAGCGGCGGCTGGTTCTCATCGAAGGAGTCCATCAACCCCGGATTTTACAAACCGTTCCTCGACCGCGGCTACACGGTCTTCGCCGTGGTGCATGGTTCGCAGCCCAAGTTCACCATCCCCGAAGTCACGGCGGAC